>JAEXUU010000507.1 GCA_023452965.1 Pseudomonadota bacterium
GGCACGCTGATGGTGCCGGCCGTCGGCGTGCTCGGCTCCGTGCTGCTGCTCGGCGAGCGCCCGACGACGACCGACTGGCTCGGGCTGGCGCTCGTCGTCGCCGCCTCCGGTGCGATCATGATCCCGGCTTCGCGCAAGGCATAGCCGGCCAGCCCCGGGCACAGCCTCGAAGGCTTGCTGACGGCGCGGCTTCACGGCAGGTTCGGAGCCCTTGTCATTTCCGGTCGCGCCCGGATTTCACCAATCACCCGGTCGGCCTCGCCGCCTCTCCGTCTTGCCGCGCGTACGTGCGCAAAAACTCCGCTGAAGGCTTTGCCATGAAGTTCCCGATCGATGCGCCCTACCCGTCCCGGCGCTCCCCCGTCCTCGCCCGCAACCTCGTCGCGACCTCGCATCCCCTGGCGACCGAGGCCGGCCTTGCGATGCTGCGCAAGGGCGGCAATGCGCTCGATGCGGCGCTGGCCGCGGCGATCACGCTGCCTGTAGTCGAGCCGACCGGAAACGGCCTCGGCTCCGATGCCTTCTGCATCCTCTGGGACGGCAAGGAACTGCATGGGCTCAACGCCTCGGGCCGCTCGCCTGCCGCCTGGACACCCCAGCGCTTCGCCGGCCAGGCGGGCCTGCCGCAGCGCGGCTGGGAGAGCGTCACCGTGCCCGGCGCCGTCTCGGCCTGGGCCGAGCTGTCGCAGCGCTTCGGCAAGCTACCCTTCGAGACGCTGTTCGAGCCGGCGATCGAATACGCTTCGAAGGGCTTCCACGTCAGCCCGATCATCGGCGAGCTTTGGCAGCGCGGCGCCAAGCTCCTGCACGGCCAGCCCGGCTTCGCCGAGCATTTCATGCCGGGTGGCAGGGCCCCGCTCGCCGGCGAGATCTTCCGCACGCCCGACATGGCCCGCAGCCTGCGCCTGATCGCCGAGAGCCGCGGCGAAGCCTTCTACCGCGGCGAGCTCGCCGGCAAGATCGCCGCCTTCGCGCGCGAGCACGGCGCAGCGCTGACCGAGGACGATCTCGCTGCGCATCGCAACGACTGGTGCGGCACGATCAGCCAGCGCTTCGGCGAGGCCGCGCTGCACGAGATTCCGCCCAACGGCCAGGGCATCGCCGCGCTGATGGCGCTCGGCATGCTCAGGGAGACCGATGTCGCAGATTTCGCGCCCGACAGTGCCGAGGCGTTGCATCTCCAGATCGAGGCGATGAAGCTCGCCTTCCTCGACGTCGACACCTATGTCGCCGACGAGGGCAGCATGCAGGAGATCACGACAGCGCATCTGCTCGACCCGGCCTATCTAGCCTCGCGCGCCAAGCTCATCGACCGCAGCCGCGCGACCGAGTTCCCCGTCGGCGCGCCGAAGCAGGGCGGCACGGTCTGCCTCGCCACCGGCGACGCCGACGGCATGATGGTCTCCTACATCCAGTCCAACTATGCCGGCTTCGGCTCCGGCGTCGTCGTGCCCGGCACCGGCATCAGCCTGCAGAACCGCGGCTTCGGCTTCACCGCGCAGGCCGGGCATCCCAACGAGGTCGGCCCGCGCAAGCGGCCCTTCCACACCATCATCCCCGGCTTCGTCATGGGACCTTCCGAGCCGATCATGGCCTTCGGCCTGATGGGCGGACCGATGCAGGCGCAAGGGCATCTGCAGATGATGCTGCGCACCCAGCTCTGGGGGCAGGACCCACAGACGGCGGCCGATGCGCCGCGCTGGCGTGTGATCGAGGGCCTCGATGTCGCCATCGAGAGCGCGATGAACCCTGCCGTGGTGCAGAAGCTCGGCGCGCTCGGCCACCGCATTGCGCTCGAATCCCCCGATTCGAGCTTCGGCTTCGGCGGCGCGCAGCTCGTCCATCGCATCGAGGGCGGCTATGTCGGCGGCTCGGATTTCCGCAAGGATGGCCACGCCGCCGGCTTCTGAGCCCTTTCCGCGCCGGTAACTACGACGAAAGGCCGGCGGGCGGTACTCTGGACGCAGCTTCGGAACTCCGCGCAGGATGCGCGCGGGGAACGCGTACCCGGCCAGCTCCGAGCCGGGACGGCCGAGGACGTAACCAGAATGCGCACGCAAGTCGCGATCATCGGCGCCGGGCCGGCCGGTTTGCTGCTCGGCCAGTTGTTGCATGCCGCCGGGATCGACAACGTCATTCTCGAGCAGCGCAGCGGCGACTATGTGCTGTCGCGCATCCGGGCAGGCGTCCTCGAAAGCGGCACGGTCCGGCTGCTCGATGCGGTCGGGGCCGGCGCCCGCCTGCATGCCGAAGGCCTGCCGCATGACGGGTTCGACCTGCTATTCGACGGCGCGCGTCACCGGATCGACCTTGCCGGCCTGAGCGGCAAGCATGTCACCGTCTACGGCCAGACCGAGGTCACCCGCGACCTCATGGAGCTACGTGCCGGCCAGGGTGCACTCACCGTCTACGAGGCGGAGAAGGTCGCCTTGCACGATTTCGACGGCGCCGCCCCCTATGTCACCTATCTCGACCGCGGCGAGCAAAAGCGCCTCGACTGCGATTTCATCGCCGGCTGCGACGGCTATCACGGCGTCTCGCGCGCCAGCGTGCCGAGCCGCGCCCTCAAGACCTTCGAACGGGTCTACCCCTTCGGTTGGCTCGGTCTGCTCGCCGATGTCCCGCCGGTCTCGCATGAGCTGATCTATGCCGGCGAAGAGCGCGGCTTCGCGCTCTGCTCGATGCGCTCCAACAGCCGCAGCCGCTATTACCTGCAATGCGCCCTGAACGAGCGCGTCGACGACTGGTCAGATGAGCGCTTCTGGGCCGAACTGCGCCGCCGGCTCGACCCTGCGACCGCCGAGGCCCTGGTCACCGGCCCCTCGCTCGAGAAGTCGCTGGCGCCCTTGCGCTCCTTCGTCGCCGAACCGATGCGTTTCGGCCGGCTGTTCCTTGCCGGAGATGCCGCCCATATCGTGCCGCCGACCGGCGCCAAGGGCCTCAAC
>JAEXUU010000526.1 GCA_023452965.1 Pseudomonadota bacterium
GGCAAGCGGAGCTGCGGGCTGGCGATCGGCCATGATCAGGCCGATCATGCGCTTGGCGTCGGGCGCGGTGAGCGGCAGCGCCTTGGTGCCGAGGGGGACGCCGAAGAACTCCAGCAGCTGGATCGAGACGATGCTGGAAACGCCCTGGATCCCGGCATGCGAGCACAGATTGAAGATCGAATTGGTCTCGATCGCCGGCTTCGGCGCATGTCCGACCGAGCGGAAGATGCCGTCGATGATGCGCCGGTTCTGCATGTCCGCCGTCAAGAGGCAGAGCTTCAGCGCCGCTGCTTCGGCCCAGCTGATCGTCTCGCGCTCGCCGAGCGGCCCGTCCTCACGGGTCAGCAGCACATAGGATTCCTGGTAGATCGGCTTTGAGACGACGCGCTCCAGCGGCTCGTTGTCGAGATAGGTCAGGCCGACATCGAGCTCGAAATTGTCGATCCCGTTCTGGATCTCGGTCGAGGTCAGCGACAGCACCGTCAGGGAGGCGCCGGGATAGCGTGTCGAGAACGGCGCGGTGATATGGGCGATCATCGGCAGGGCGGTGGGGACGGCGCCGAGCCTGATCCGGCCGCTGACGCCCTCGCGCAGTTCCGCGATAGCGTCCTTCATCTGATCGGCCTCGGCAAGGATGCGCCGCGCATGGGCGAGTACGAGCTCGCCCTCCCGGGTCAACCCCTGGAAGCGCCGGCCGCGCTCGACGATCAGAATGCCGAGTTCCTCCTCGAGCTGGGCGATGGCGGCCGAGAGCGTCGGCTGCGAGACATGGCAGGCCTCGGCGGCGCGGCGGAAGTGCTTCTCGCGGGCGAGCGCGTCGAGATAGACCAGCTGGCGGATGATCATGCGGCGGTTGTGCCCCGGCGTCGGCGCGAGCGTTTCGTCGGCGAGTGGTTCGTGGGCATCAGCATTTCGGTAGCCGCCCGCCTTGGCAAGCGCTAGAGCCGCGAGGTCCCGTCCTGTTCGTCGCCGCAAGGCTTGGTCTGCATGAATTCATATCTTCGACGTGCGGTGGAGGGCATTCGCTCGCGCTTGGTGCTGAGCAGCGATTTCCACGCCCCAATTGTGGAGCGTCTGGTGTGAGCGTCGTCCTCGCCTGCGATCTCGGCGGCACCTCATTCCGGGCCGCGCTCGTCGATGCGCAAGGGCGGATTCGCGCCCAGAGCGCCATTCCGGGACCTGCGAGCGTCGATGCGGCGGGCGCGTCCGAGATCGAGGCCGATGCCTGGTGGCGCCTGCTGATCGAGGCCTGCTCGGGGCTCGTCCGGGAGGCGCCCGAGCTCTTCGACGCGGTCGAGGCCGTGGCCATCTGCGGCGTCACCCGCACCCAGGTCTTCATCGGCCGGGACGGCCGGCCATTGCGCCCGGCGATGACCTGGAAGGACACGCGCTCGGAAAGCGCGGTCGTGCGCCTGCGCGAGCGGCTCGACCCGGCCCATCCCGAGACGGCGGCGATCAACGCCTTCCACCCACTGGCGCGGCTCGCCTGGCTGGGCGAAGCCGAGCCGGAGACGGTTCGCGGCCTCGCCACAGTGCTGGAGCCGAAGGACTATCTGAACTTCCGCCTGACCGGCCGACAGGGGAGCGACCCGGTTTCGCTCGCGCGTCTGCTCGCTTCGGCAGCACCCGGCGCAGGCGGCGACCTGCTCGGCGCGATCGGGCTTTCACAGGCGATCCTGCCGCCATTGCTGGAACCCTGCGAGTCGGTTGGCGAGGTGCAGCCCGGTCTGCCGGCGCCGCTAGACCGGCTGGCGGAGTGTCCGGTCTTCTGTGCCTCGAACGACACCTGGGCGGCGGTGGTCGGTCTCGGCGCGATGCGCGACGGCTTCGCCTATAACATCTCCGGCACCACCGAGGTGCTGGGCGCGATGGGTCGGGAACCTGCCCGCGCTGAAGGCCTGATGACCGTCGACTGGCGCGGCCTGTTCCAGCTCGGCGGCCCGAGCCAGAACGGGGCGGACACCGTCTCCTGGCTGCTTTCGCTGCTCGGCCGGGACGAGGAGGGCGGCATCGGGCGCGAAATCGACGCGCTGCTCGCCGGCGTTCGCCAGCCTCAGCCGCTGCTGTTCCTGCCCTATCTCCAGGGCGAGCGCGTGCCCTACTGGAATCCGGGATTGCGTGGCGCCTTCATCGGCCTCAACCGCCAGCATGGCGCGACCGATCTCGCCTATGCCGTGCTGGAAGGCGTCGCTTTTCTCAACCGGATCGTGCTCGGACGTGCCGAGGGCGCGACGGGCGTGCCGGTTGCGGAGATCCGCTTCGGCGGCGGCGGCGCGGCAAATCCGGTCTGGAGCCAGATCAAGGCCGATATCTGCGGCCGGCGGGTGGTCGTCGGCGCCTCCAAGGAGCCTGGCCTGCTCGGGGCCGCGATCATCGCCTTCACCGGCCTCGGGCGCTTCGCCTCGCTGGGAGAGGCGCAGGAGGCGCTGGTCACCACCGCGGCCCGTTTCGATCCCGATCCCTCCCGCAAGGCGGCCTATGACGCGCTTTTCGCGCTCTATCGGCAGGCAGAGCAGGCGCTGGCTCCGATCTCGCAGGCGCTCGCCGCCTGGCGGCCGGGCGGCGCCGGGATTCTCACAGGCATGGGGGCGGATCGCGATTGAGGTTGCCGCATTCGATTTTGCGCCTTACCGACGGGCATCCGAACGTCCGAGATCTCTGATGCCATCGCCCGATCCCGCAGTGCCGGTTTCCTCTCTTCCTCGCCCGGCAGGCAGGGCGGCCTGATGGGTCGTCCCGTCACCCTGATCACCGGGGCTTCCGGCGGCATTGGCGGCGCGCTCGCAATGACGCTGGCGCCGACGCACCGTCTCGTCCTCTCCGGGCTCGAGGCCGGCTCGCTCGCGGAAATGGCGCAACGCCTCCAGGCCGATGGCGCCGAAGTCGCGGCCCTGACCGGCGACGTGCGCGACCATGGGCTCGGCCCGGCGCTGGTCGAGCTCGCCATCGAGCGCTTCGGCCGGCTCGACAATCTCGTCACCGGGGCGGGTGCCTCACGCCCGGTGCCGATGGTCGAGATGGAGGACGAGGAGTGGGAGAAGTTCGTCGACATCAATCTGTCTGCCGTCTTCCGCATCTCGAAGGCGGTGTCGAAGCAACTGATCGCCCAGGGCGAGGGCGGCGCCATCGTCCACATCTCCTCGATCGCCCATAGCAATGGTGGCGCGAACCTCGCCTATGGCGCGGCCAAGGGCGGCGTCGCGACGCTGACCTATGGCATGGCCCAGCAGCTTGGCCGGCACGCGATTCGTGTCAACGCAGTCGCGCCGGGCATCATCGACACGCCGATGGTGCGCGGCGGCTTCGCCCAGGAGTTCGACGCGCTGGTCGAGGGCGCCTCGCAGCGCACCCCGCTCGGCCGGCTGGGCCGGCCCGAGGACGTTGCCGGCGTCATCGCCTTCCTGCTCTCGCCGGGAGCCGCTTTCGTCACCGGCGCGCTGATCCCGGTCACCGGCGGCATCGAAATCCTCTCGCCGATCTCGGCGATCGCCAAGGGGCCGGCGTGATGGCCGGCATGAGCATGCGCGACTTCATCGGCCGCTATGGCACCGCGGTCGCGGGGCTTCTGCTGATCATCTTCTTCGTCGCCTTCGCCCCGAACTTCGCGACGACGATGAACATCGTCAACGTGCTGAAGGATACGAGCTTCCTCGCCATTCTGGCGCTCGGCTTCGCGCTCGCCTTTACTGTCGCCGAGCTCGATCTCTCGATCTCGGAGATGGCGAGCCTCGCCGCCGTGGTCTGCGGCTGGCTGGTGCAGTTGCAGTATCCGCCGCTGGTTGCGGTCGCGGCGGCGCTCGCCGTCGGCATCGTGCTCGGCTCGGTCAACGGCTATGGCGTCACCGTGCTGCGCATCCCCTCGCTGATCATGACGCTGGGTACCGCGGCGATCGCCAAGGGCTTCGCCTTTATGATCACCCAGGGCGTTGCCTTCGTCGGGCGCTGGCCCACCGGTTTCACCGGGCTGGCCCGTGGCTACACCTTCGGTATCCCCAATCTTGTGCTCTGGCTCGCCGGGGTCACGCTCTTCGCCTGGGGGCTGATCAAATGGACCCGCACCGGCGCCCACATGGTCGCGACCGGCGAGGCTGACGAGGCGGCGCGGCTCGCCGGCATCGCTACGGCGCGCATGAAGCGCATCGGCCTCCTGCTGGCCGGCGTGCTCGCCAGCATCACCGCCGTCCTGCTTGCGGCCAACCTGTCCTCGGCGGCGCCCAACATGGCCGGCGACTACCTGCTCTACGCGATTGCCGCCGTCCTGCTCGGCATGACCATGTTCGAGCCGGGCAAGCCGAACGTGCCGGGCACGGTCTTCGCCGCGCTCGTGCTCAAGGTGCTCGGCAATGGCTTGGTGCTGCTCGGCCAGCCCTATTACGTTCAGGATATCGTTCTCGGCCTGATCATCATCGGCTCGGTTGCCTTCTCGGCCAGCGCGATGAAGAAGGCGGCGTTCAAGGTCTAAATCAGCCATCGCAAGGCTACGGGGAGAGCTCATCATGGTCGGTATCAGGAAAATCTTGCTGGCTGCGGTTGCCGCAGTCGGGTTCGGGCAGGGCGCGCAGGCTTTCGAGCTCGGCGTGATCGGCTTCCAGTTCTCCTCGGAGACCCATGCCCGCGTCGCCAACGCGGCGGCCGCCGCGGCCAAGGCCAAGGGCTGGAACGTCACCCTGCTCAACTCGGAAGGCGCGCTGCCCAAGCATGCCGAGCAGTTCGACGCGCTGATCGCCAAGAAGGTCGACGCGATCATCATCGCCATGGGCAAGCCGGTCGAGGCCGACGCCCAGTTCAAGGCGGCCAAGGACGCCAAGATCCCGGTGATCACCGTGCAGTCGGGCGCGAGCCCGCATGCGCTCTTCGACATCCAGACCAACGAGTACAAGGTCGGCGCCGAGGCTGCGCTCTATCTGCTCGGCCAGCTCGGCTACCAGGGCAACATCGTCTCGGCCCGCTTCGACCTCAACGTCGCCTCGCGCATCCGCGGCAAGCTGCTCGACGCCGTGCTCTCCGAGAACCAGGCGGTGAAGGAACTCGGCAAGTTCTCGATGGCCCGCACCCAGAGCTGGCGCGACGATGTCCGCGCCGGCATGCAGGCGCTGCTCCTGCAGAACCAGGGCAAGATCAACGGCATCTGGGCTTCGTTCGACGGCCAGGCCTACATCATCGACGACCTGCTGCAGGCGCAGGGCGTCAAGAAGGGCCAGATCCCGCTGGTCTCGGTCGATGGTGGCAAGGAGACCTATGCCCGCATCGCCGACCCGGCCTCGACCTTCATGGCGACCGTCTCGATCCCCTTCGAGGAGATGGGCAAGCAGGCGGTCGACGCGGTCCAGACCATCGTCGTCGACAAGAAGCCGAAGGAAACCATCACCTCCGGCCCCTACCTCTTCACCGACGCCGTGCTGGTCGACAAGAACAACGTCCAGCAGTTCCTGAAGTGAGCATCCGCCGCGCCGCCCCTTCTCCCCTTGCGGGAGAAGGTGGCCCGCAGGGCCGGATGAGGGGTCGCGCTGCGCTCTCCGTTGGAGTTGCTGCACGATCGGTCACGACGGGTAGCGGCGCGCGACCCCGCATCCCAAACCTCTCCCGCAGGGGGGAGAGGGGGCTCGTCGCGGCCTTTCGAACCGCCTTGCGAACTGGTTTGAACGATGACTGACACCACCCCCCTCCTGTCCCTGCGCGGCATTGGCAAGAGCTACGGCCCGGTCGTGGCGGTGCGCGAGGTCGATCTCGACATCCATCCCGGCGAGGTCGTGGCGATCTGCGGCGAGAACGGCGCCGGCAAGTCGAGCCTGATCAAGGTCATCCCCGGCGCCGAGGAGGCGACGGCGGGCACGATCTTCATGCGCGGCAAGGAGGTCGTCTTCGCCTCGCCGCATGATGCGCTGAGCCATGGTGTCGCGACGATCTACCAGGACCTCGCGCTGGCGCCACGTCTCTCCATCGCCCAGAACGTCTTCATGGGCTCGGAGCTGACGAAGCCTGTGCTGCTGCCCTTCCTGCGCGTGCTCGATAAGAAAAGGATGGCGCAGGAGGCGCGCGGCTTCCTCAGGCAGCTCTCGGTCACGGTCGAGGACATGGACCGGCCGGTCGAGCGTCTCTCCGGCGGCCAGCGTCAGGCGGTGGCGATCTCGCGCGCCCTGCGCTGGAAGGCCGAGATCATCATCATGGACGAGCCGACGGCGGCGCTCGGCGTCAAGGAGACGGCGCTCGTCCTCGACCTGATCCGCAAGCTCAAGGCCGACGGCAGGACGGTGCTGCTGATCAGCCACAACATGCGCGACGTGGTCGCGCTCGCCGACCGGGTGGTGATCATGGGCGCCGGCCGAAAATACGTCGACCAGCCGCTCGGCGACCTCACCGCCGACGATCTCAGCCACATGATCATGGCCGGCAACGCCCGGGCGGCGTGAAGCATGACGGCCATGCCTTCCCGAGCCCTCATCCTGAGGAGCCGCGTAGCGGCGTCTCGAAGGATGGTCCAGAAGGCTCCCGTACCGTCTGGTGCATCCTTCGAGACGCGATCTGCGATCGCTCCTCAGGATGAGGG
>JAEXUU010000604.1 GCA_023452965.1 Pseudomonadota bacterium
AACGGCGCTGCCTCAACGCGCTGGAGGACGCCGTCCTGATGCTCAGGGAACGTGCTGGCCTCGGATGAGCGGCGTGCACGGTTTTCCTGTTGAGCACCGCAGACGGCTTCTTCGGCGCGATTGCGCCTGCCGAGCTAAACCGGCTTTCCCTCGAGAAAATCGACGATCAGCTCGCGCTGCGCCAGGAACATGTTGACCCCGGTCTGGGTCTTGCAGCGGAGGCGGCGGCCTGCTTCCAGCAGGGGCGAGACCTCGGGCGCCGTGATGACGTCGCCGATGAACATGTCCGGTGCGAGCTTTTCCACCTCGACCGGCAGGGGATCGTCGGGACGCATCCCCATCGGCGTGGCGTTGGCGATGATCCCGAAGCCGGTCGGATCGGTCGATCCCGCCCGCACGCGGCCGGGATGGGCGGCGGAGAGCCGAGCGACCAGCGCATCGCGCCGGCCGGCATCCATGTCGTGGATTGCAAGCTCGGATGCGCCGGAATCGAGCAATTGCAGGCCGATGGCGCTGCCGGCCCCGCCGGCTCCGATCAGGAGTGCGCGCTTGCCCTCCGGCTCACCGCCGGCCTGGCGCATGGCGCGCACGAAGCCGACCCCGTCGAGCATGTCGCCATGCCAGGCGCGATCAGGCCCGCGGCGCAGGACATTGGCCGAGTCCAGCAGCCGAGCCCGGTCGGACAGCGTCGTGCAATGCTGCCGGGCAGCGAATTTGTGCGGGATCGTCACGACGATTCCGTCGACGTTCAGCACCGGGCCGAGCGCCGCGATGAAGCCGTCGACATCCTCGGGCAGGACATGGATCGGGATCAGCGCCGCGTTGATGCCGCGCTCGACGAAGCCTCTGGTGATGCCGGCCGGAGACTTAACCTGAGCGATCGGGTGGCCGATGATCACGAAGATCCGGGTCTCGCCGCTCAGCATATCCAGCATCGCATCCTCCATTCGGCCTTGGCGCCAGTTCGGCATCCACGCCCTTTCCTGCTTTCGGACTTCGCCTCTGAGCTTGTTCTGCCGATCTACCGAAGGGCCGGCGCCTCTTTCCGATAGAAGGCGATGGTGCGCGCCAACCCCTCCGCCAGCCCGGTCCGCGGCAATGCGCCGAGCACCGAAGGCAGGGTCGCGTCGGGAGCGAGTTCCGGGGCGGTAGGCAGGCTCGGCCCGGCGGCGCTCAACCGCGCATCGGGAACCTGTCGCCGGATCTCGGCGATGACCTCGTCGACGGTCGCGACCTCGCCGACCAGATTGAAGGCATGCGCGCCTGCAATGTCGCGTGCGACCGCGACCTCGAAAGCAGTGGCGAGATCCTCGACATAGAGCAGGTCGGACTGGCCGGTGTAGATGAACTCATAGGCTTCGCCGGTCGCAGCCGCCTCGGCGGCGAGGCTCGGGCCGGCAGTGAGGCCAAGCTCGCGGCCGGGCCCGTAGACCACGAAGGGGCGGAAGCCGACGCTGGCGATGCCGTGGTCGTGCCAGTAGGCGCGGGCGCTGCCTTCGGTAGCAAGCTTGAAGGCGCCGTAATGGGTGATCGGCAGCGGTCTCGCTCCGTCCTCGGGGCCGAAGACGCCGGCCGAGCTGGCATAGACGACCTTGGCGATGCCATGCCGGCGTGCCGCCTCGAAGACGTTGAGCGTGCCGATGACGATGACCTCGGCGCCGAGGACCGGCTGCTCGCGGCAGGCCGGCGTCAGGATCGCCGCGAGATGGACGATGGTATCGCAACCCTTGGCGGCGGTATGGACGGCTTCGCCGTCCCGGATGTCGCCCATGCGCCAGTCGATCTCGGCGGCCGCCTCGCCAGCCAGCGCCCGCACGAGCCGGCTGTCATCCTTGATGTCGAAGATGCGGACCTTGTGGCCGGCCGCAAGCAGGCTGCGGACGATCCAGGCGCCGATGAAGCCGGTGCCGCCGGTAACGAGGATCTGCATGGTGACTCTCGGGCCTGTTGCGAAAGAAAAGGCAAGTACGCGTGATGTCGGAGCTTTGCCCGGCGCCGGTCAATCCTCGGCCACCGCTCGTTCAACTTCTCTGCCGGGGCTTCGGCGGCCTGCCGGCCAGATTTAGCGAGATCAGCCCGCCGGCGACGATCAGCGCGGCGCCGATGACCGTGAAGACATCCGGCACCTCGCCGAAGATGGCGAAGCCGAGCAGCGTGGCGGTCAGGAGCTGAGCGTAGGAATAGGGCGCGAGCCGCGAGGCGGTCGCCCGGGCATAGGCCGCGATCATGGCGAACTGGCCGGCCGCCTGGCAGATGCCGGACAGGCCGAAAAGCAGCCATTGCTCGCCCGTCGGCGCCTGCCAGAAGAACGGCAGAGGCAACGAGGACAGGGTGAGCGCCACCAGCATGGTGTAGAGCAGCACGGCGCGCGAACTCGCCCTTTGTGCGACGATCCGGGTCATGACCTGGCCGGTGGCGGCGAAGAGGCCGCCTAGCGCCGGGATCAACAGGGCCCAGGAAAAGGCGCTCCCGAAAGGGCGCATGATCGTCAGCACGCCGAGGAAACCGAGCAGCACCGCGAGCCAGCCCCAGCGATTGACCGGCTCCCCGAGCAGGAACTTGCCGAGCGCCATGCTGAGCAGCGGCGCGATGAAGAGGATGGTGGTGACCTGGGCGAGCGGCACATAGGCCATCGCGACGATGACGCAGATGCCGCCGAGGAAGGGGAAGATCGAACGCAGCAGCAGGAGCTTGACCGGGCCGCGCGTCAGGGCGACCCGCCATTCTCCGGGCCGGAGGATGAACAGGAAGAGGGCAGCGAAGACCACGCTGCGCCCCCACATCGCGATCACGGGATTCGTCTCGACGACGACGAGCTTGGAAGCGGCGTCGCCGACAGCAAACAGGCTGAAGGCGGCCAGAGCCAGCGCCAGCGCGGCGAGGCCACCATCAGAATGCGTGGCTTTAGGTAGCGGAGGACTCACCTTGCGCGCTCGTCCCGCAGCCCAGGCGGGGGGTGCTCGATATCGGAGATGGTCATACCGGGCGCGATCTCGAGCCTGCCCCCGGGCGCTTTGCTTCGTCGCTGCCAAACATCGCCTTCCCCCGGGGTCGGGCCCGTCCTGCCGCGCGCCGGCTGGCACGAGGCGGAAGGCTTCCGACAGCCGCCGCGCCAGGCGCGACGACGATCCGGCTATAGGCAACGCAGCGTCAGGCGACAATCGGGCTCGCCCTGCGGCCAGTGCAGGGCCGCCCTCCATGCGCGGCTGGGCTCAGTAGCTGATCCGAGCAACCGCCCGCAGATTGTCCGGCGTCGTCGTCGGAAAGCCGAAGAATTCAAGATAGGCCGGGATCTGCTCGAACAGCATGTCGGTGCCGATCTGCGTCTGGCAGCCTTTGGCCTGGGCGGCCGCCAGGAAGGGCGTGACCTCGCTCTTCAGCACGACCTCGCCGACGAAACTCTCCGGCGCAATCCGCGAGACGTCCATCGGCAGGGGATCGCCATCGTTCATGCCGAGCGGCGTCGCATTGACGACGATGTCGTAGCCCTCGGGATCGCGCGTGCCGAGCTCCAGCGCGAGCGCGGGATAATGCGCGCGCAGCCGGCGGGCGAGCCCTTCCACGGCAGCGCTGTTGAGATCGAACAGGCCAAGCGCGGCCGCGCCCGCCCCCGCCAGCGAAGCAGCGATGGCCGCGCCGACGCCACCGCTGCCGACGACCAGCGCCCGCGCGCCCGCCACCTGCCGGC
>JAEXUU010000653.1 GCA_023452965.1 Pseudomonadota bacterium
CGAAACCGGCGCCGCCGCCCCTCGCACCGCTGGAAAGACGGCTGCGCACCCAGCTGCGCCGCGGCCAGCAGGGCGTCGAGGCTGCGATCGACCTGCACGGCATGCGTCAGGACGAGGCGCATGCGGCCCTGCGCGGTTTCCTGCGCAGCCAGCAGATGCGCGGAGCCAAGCTCGTCCTGGTTGTGACCGGCAAGGGCGGCGCCGGCGATTTCGGCTTCGGCTCGGAACGTGGCGTGCTGCGCCGCAACGTGCCGCATTGGCTCAGCCTTGCCGATCTGCGGCCGCTGGTGCTCGGCTTCGACGAGGCCGAGCAGCGCCATGGCGGTTCGGGCGCGCTTTATATCCGCCTGCGCCGCCCCCGTGGGCCGCAGTCATGACGCCCTATGGCCGCAGGGTTCGCGAATTGCGCGCTGCCCGCGGCGTCACCCTCGCCCAGATGGCGCAGGCGCTAGGCGTCACCCCCGCCTATCTCTCGGCGCTCGAGCACGGCAAGCGCGGCCAGCCGACCTTCACCCTGATCCAGGGTGCGATCCATGTCCTCGGCATCATCTGGGACGAGGCCGACGAACTGATCCGCCTCGCCGATCTCTCGCATCCGCGCGTCACCGTCGACACCGCCGGGCTGGAACCGGAAGCGACCCTGTTCGCCAATCGGCTGGCGCGCGAGATCGAATGGCTCGGCCCGTCCGATCTGGCGGCCCTGTCCTCTATCCTCGACAGCGCCGCGCGCCGCCGCGGCGGCGCTTGACCGAAGCTGCGCCCGATGCGACACGCCCGCAAATCCCTCAACCTCCGGAAAGCCTCATGACCTCCAAGCGCTACGACGTGCTCGCTCTCGGCAACGCCATTGTTGACGTCATCGCCACGGCCGAGGAGGATTTCCTCGCCAGCCACGGGCTGGTGAAGGGGTCGATGGCCCTGATCGACGAGGCGCGAGCGGAGTCTCTCTATGCCGCGATGGGGCCGGGCAAGGTCATCTCCGGCGGCTCGGCCGCCAACACCATCGCCGGCCTCGCCTCGTTCGGCGGCAAGGGTGCCTTCATCGGCAAGGTCAAGGCCGACGAGCTCGGCAAGCTCTACCGTCACGATCTGACGTCGCTCGGCGTCGCCTTCGACACGGCCGCTGCCACTGACGGGCCGGCGACGGCGCGCTCCTTCATCATCGTCACGCCCGATGGCGAGCGCACCATGAACACCTATCTCGGTGCCTGCCAGGGCCTCTCCCCGGCCGATGTCGACCCCACCGTGGTCGAGAACGCCGATATCGTCTATCTCGAAGGCTATCTCTGGGATCCGCCGGCGGCCAAGGATGCCTTCCGCAAGGCCTCCGAGATCGCCCACAAGGCCGGCGGCCGCGTCGCCATCACGCTCTCGGATTCCTTCTGCGTCGACCGCTACCGCAGCGAGTTCCTCGGCCTTGTGCGCAGCCGCACGGTCGATCTCGTCTTCGCCAACGAGCACGAGCTGAAGAGCCTCTACGAGACCTCGGATTTCGACACGGCGCTGGCCGGCCTGCGCGCCGAGAACGTGCTCGCCGTCGTCACCCGCTCGGAGAACGGCGCGCTTGCCGTGACGCCGGAGGGCATCGTCGCCGAGCCGGTCTTCCCGATCGAGCGACTGGTCGATGCGACCGGCGCCGGTGACCTCTTCGCCGCCGGTTTCCTGTTCGGCCTGACCTCCGGCCGCGAGACCCGCGACTGCCTGCGCCTCGGCGCGCTCGCCGCCGCGGAGATCATCAGCCATGTCGGCGCCCGGCCGGATGTCGGCCTGAAGACGCTCGCCGGCAATAACGGCCTGCTCTGAACCGGCTCCTCGCACGACCGTCGGACCTGCGACGACAAGAAAAAAGCCCGGGCCGCAAGGCCCGGGCTTTCTTATTTCGGAAGCTCCTGCCGCTCAGGCGGCGCGCTGCAATCCGAGCGCGCCCCAGATCGTGCTCAGCGCCTGGACCAGGGTCTCGATATCCTCGTCCGAATGCAGCGGCGTCGGCGTGATCCGCAGCCGCTCGGTGCCGCGCGGCACGGTCGGGTAGTTGATCGGCTGGACGTAGATCGAAAAGCGCTCGAGCATCTCGTCGCTGATCTGCTTGCAGCGCACGGCGTCGCCGACCATCACGGGCACGATATGGCTGGGGTTCGGCAGATGCGGGATGCCGGCCTCGTCGAGGCGCCGGCGCAAGGTCTGAACCCGGTCCCGCTGGCGGTCGCGTTCGACCGAGCTCGTCTTGAGGTGGCGGATCGCGGCGAGCGCGCCGGCCGCCAGCGTCGGCGGCAGCGAGCTCGAGAAGATGAAGCCGGAGGCGAAGCTGCGCAGATAGTCGCAGAGCGCCGCCGAGCCGGCGATGTAGCCGCCCATCACGCTGAAGGACTTCGCCAGCGTGCCCTCGATCAGGTCGAGCCGGTGGCTCAGCCCGTCGCGCTCGCTGATGCCGCCGCCGCGCGGGCCGTAAAGGCCGACCGCGTGGACCTCGTCGATATAGGTCATCGCCCCGAATTCCTCGGCGATGTCGCAGAAATCGGCGACCGGAGCGATGTCGCCATCCATCGAGTAGACCGATTCGAAGGCGATCAGCTTCGGCCGGGCCGGGTCCATCGCCTGCAGCTTGCGGCGCAGATCGGCGGCGTCGTTATGCGCGAAGATCGCCTTGTCGGCGCGGGAATGCCGGATGCCCTCGATCATCGAGGCGTGGTTCAGCGCATCGGTCAGGACGATGCAGCCCGGAATGCGCGAGGCCAGCGTCGAGAGCGAAGCCCAGTTCGACATGTAGCCGGAGTTGAACAGCAGCGCGCCTTCCTTGCCGTGCAGATCGGCGAGCTCACGCTCGAGCAGCACATGGTAGTGGTTGGTGCCGGCGATGTTGCGCGTCCCGCCGGTGCCGGCGCCGCAGCCGTCGAGCGCCTCGTGCATGGCCTTCAGCACCACCGGGTGCTGGCCCATGCCGAGATAATCGTTCGAACACCAGACGGTGACCTCGCGCGGACCGCCGCCGCCATGGAATATCGCGCGCGGAAACCGTCCGGCGCAGCGTTCCAGATCGGCGAAGACCCGGTAGCGGCCCTCCTTGCGGAGCTGGCTCAGCTCCTCGCGGAAAAAGCTCTCGAAATCCATCGCAACCTCCTGCGCCGCCTTCATTGTGCATTGCGCGCCGCAGGTAAAGGCGCAGCAATGTCGCGGGTTGGGCCGGCAAAGCGCGCGCAAGCGCCGATATCGGACCGCAACCAGCTTCCCATTTCCTGCGATCCGGTTCTAGATCGTCCTCAGCTGAAACGGGGACTGGCCATGGCCGTAACGATCGACGGGCGCACGCTGAAGGGCAAGCAGGTGGTGCGCGTGGCGCGGCCGGGTGCTTCCGGCCGCTATGAGAAGGCGAGCCTCGCCCCTGCCGCCCGCGCCGCCATCGCCGCGACGCGCGCGCATATCGACGCGAACTTCATGAACGACGAGGCGCCGTTCATGTACTCCTTCAACACCGGCGTCGGCCTGTTCAAGGACCAGCGCGTGCTGATGTCGGAGATGACGGAATATCAGCGCAAAAGCGTCTATGCTCATGCCACCGGCATCGGCGAGCCCTTTGCCGAGGACGTTACGCGCGCCACCATGCTGCTGCGCGCAAATGCCTTTGCTTCGAACTATTCCGGCCCGCAGGTCGAACTGGTCGAACGCCTGCTCGCTTGCCTCAATGCCGGGGTTCACCCGGTCATCCCGCAGAAGGGCTCGGTCGGCGCCTCCGGCGATCTTGCGCCGCTCGCCCATATGGCGGCGGCAGTCTGCGGCTTTGGCGAGGCCGAGGCCGTCTACAAGGGCAAGCGCATGCCGGCGCGCGAGGCGCTGGCCAAGGCCGGCCTCGCTCCTGATTTCCCGCTCGGCGCCAAGGATGCCTCGGCCCTGATCAATGGCTCGACCGTCTCGCTCGCCCTCGGCGTGCTGGCGACGGAGGATGCCAGGCGCTTGATCAAGGCCGCCGATATCGGCTTGGCGCTCTCGCTCGAGGCGATGCGTGGCGAGCTTGCCGCCTTCGACCCGCGGGTCCATGCGGCGCGCCCGCATCCCGGCCAGGCGCTGGTCGCGCGCAATGTGCTGAAGCTGACGCAGGGCTCGAAGCGCTGCTCCGCTTCGGCACGCGAGACGATCTATCCCGACGAGATTGGCCGTACGCCCGGCAAGCCGCCGGCACCGCGCGTGCAGGATGTCTACTCGCTGCGCTGCGCCCCGCAGGTCCATGGCCCGGCCCGCGAGGCGCTCGACTATGTCAGCCGCATCATTGCGACCGAGACCAATTCTGCCACCGATAACCCGCTGATCTTCCCCGATGGCGGCGGCTACGAGGTGATCTCCGGCGGCCATTTCCACGGCCAGTACGTGGCGCAGGCGATGGATCTGCTGGCGATCTCGATGACCGATCTCGGCTCGATCTGCGAACGCCGGCTCGCCAGGCTGATCGACCCGACGCTGAGCTACGGCCTGCCGCGCAACCTGCTTGCCGGCAAGCGCGGGCTGAATACCGGCTTTGCCACCGTGCAATGCTCGCTCTCGGCGCTGGTGATGGAGAACCGCACCCTGTCCTCGCCGGGCTCGGTCGATTCGATCCCCGGCAAGTCGAACGCCGAGGATCACGTCTCGAACTCGACCTGGTGCGGCCGCAAGGCCCGCACCGTCGTCGAGAATGTCGAGATGATCATCGCCGGCGAGATCCTGATGGCCTGCCAGGCACTGTCGCTGATCGCCGAGACGGCCAAGGCCCATCCGCTCGGCAAGGGCACGCAGGCCGCGCTGGACGCGGTGCGCGAGACGATCCCGCCGGCGCTCGACGGCGACCGCTGGTACGCTGCCGAGATGAACCAGGCGACGGCGCTGGTCCGCGCCGGCGCGATCGTCGAGGCGGTCGAGGCGGCGGTGGGCGCGCTGGAGTAGGGC
>JAEXUU010000765.1 GCA_023452965.1 Pseudomonadota bacterium
TTCGGTGCCTCAGGAAAGGGCGGCCTGGCGCGAGCCCGGGAGCGGACCGGAGCGCAGGGCGAGCGCCCCGTCGCCGATCAGCACATGGGCGAAAGCCGTCAGCGCGAGGAACGCCGGATACTCCCAACCGCCATTCGGGGCGGTGAAGAGCCAGCCATTGGGGGCGTGGACGGCGAGCGCGCCGAGCAGGACCGGCAGCAGCGCCAGCGAGACATAGCGGCCATAGAAGCCGGTCAGGATGGCGAGGCCGCCGACGAGCTCTGCGAGGATGATCGGCCAGGCCAGGAAGCCCGGCAGGCCGAGCTGGCCGAGGAAGCCGGCAAAACCCGGAACGGTGAAGACCGCGAGCTTGAGATAGGCGTGGGCGATGAACATCAGGCCGAGCGCAACGCGCAGGCCGAGGGCGCCATAAGGGGCGAGACGGGTGTCGATCATGATGGTTCTCCGAAGGTCGAGAGGAAGGGCGGGGTCGTTCTGCGGAGAAAGATGCGCGTCGCTGTTGTGCAATTCAAATATCGATTTAGCGATATTGAAATTGCATTATCGCAATGAACTTGGGCTGGCCTGCACGCTCGCGATCACCATCTTGGCGTCAACGAGGGCGGCGTTCCGCAGCCCGAAAGGACCGCCACCATGCAGATCAACGGCATCCACCACGTCACCGCCATTGCTGGCCCGGCGCGCCGCAATCTCGATTTCTACAGCCGTGCCCTCGGCCTGCGCCTGGTCAAGAAGACCGTCAATTTCGACGACCCGACGACATGGCACCTCTATTTTGGCGATGCCGATGGCGCGCCCGGCACGATCCTGCCCTTCTTCCCCTGGGAGCATGTCGCGCCCGGCCGGCTCGGCGTCGGGGAGACACACGAGACGGCATTCCGCATTCCCGCGTCGGCGCTGGACTATTGGACGCAGCGCTTCGTTGGCCTCGGCGTCGTGCATGATGCGCCAGAGACGCGGTTCGGCGAGACGGTGCTCGCCTTTCGCGACCCGGACGGCATGCGCCTCGCTATCGTGGCGGTTCCCGGCAGCGAGAGCGAGCCGAGTTGGGACAATGGCGAGATCCCCGGCGCCTTCGCGATCCGCGGCTTCCACGGGGTCACTCTGCTGCTGGCGGAGACCGGTCCGACCGCTGCCATCCTGTCCGAGGTCTTCGGTTTCGCCGAGGTCGGGCGCGAGAACGGCATCGTCCGGATGCAGGCAGCCGGCACCGTCCAGGGCGGGGTCGTCGACCTGCGCGAGGGGCGCGGCTCCCTGCCTGCCCGTCTCGGCGGCGGCTCGGTCCACCATGTCGCGTTCCGCGCCCATGACGATGCCGAGCAGGCGCGGATGGTGAAGCTGCTGTCCGACAGATTCGGCCTGCGCGCCACCGGACAGCGGGACCGCAACTACTTCCGCTCGGTCTACTTCCGCGAGCCCGGTGGCGTGCTGTTCGAGATCGCGACCGACGCTCCCGGCTTCGCCGCCGACGAGCCGGCCGAGAGCCTCGGCAGCGCGCTCAAGCTGCCGCCGCAATACGAGAAGCGCCGCGGCGAAATCGAAGCTGCGCTGCCGGCCCTCGTCTGAGCCGCTTCGGCGCGCTGTTTCGGTGCGCCGCTCGATCACAAAAGGAGACGAATCATGGTTGAATCCTCTGCCTTCATCCACCGCTTCGAACCGGCGACCGCGCCGGGCCTGCCGCCGCTGCTGCTGCTCCACGGCACCGGGGGCGACGAGAATGACCTCTTGCCGCTCGGGCGTGCCGTGCTGCCGGGCGCCGCGCTGCTCTCACCGCGCGGCCAGGTGCTGGAGGGCAGCATGCCGCGCTTCTTCCGCAGGCTCGCCGAAGGCGTCTTCGATGAGGCGGACCTGACGAAGCGCACACATGAGTTGGCGGATTTCATCGCCGATGCTCGCACGCGCTACGGGCTGCAGGCCCCGGTCGCGCTCGGCTTCTCGAATGGCGCCAACATCGCCGCCGCGCTGCTCTTGCTACGGCCGGAAGCGCTCGCCGGTGCCGCGCTGCTGCGAGCGATGGCGCCCTTCGCAAAGCCGCCGGAGGCGCAGCTTTCAGGCAAGCCGGTGCTACTGCTCTCGGGTAGGCTCGATCCGATCATTCCGGCGGCGAATGCGGCTGGCCTTGCGGCAACGCTCGAGCGGGCGGGGGCTGCGGTTGAGCATCAGGTCCTGCCGACTGGCCATGGCCTGTCCCAGGCGGATGTGGGCCTGCTTGAGAAGTGGCTTGCGGGGCAGCGGGCGAAGGCCGCGTAGGTATGGCGTCGCCCCGTCTAGGGGTAGGAGAACGCAGTCAGGCCGGCGGGCAGGCGCTCAGGCGCGCTTCGAGAGATAGCACATCAGCCCGAGCCCGCCGAGCATGACCGAGATCATGTAGGGCCCGAACAGGCAGGCGACGAAAACCGCCGCGATGAAGCCGAGCATGAGGCCGTTGCGCCAGTCCAGGATCATGATGACAACCTCCTCCTCTGGTGGGTAGCATCATAAAGATAGAGTTGACCCGCTGAACCGCATTTGAATGAAATGCGTTAACCGAACATTGCCGGGGCGGGACTTTCCTTAATGGGCTTGCGGTAATCTCGGCAGCTCTGCCGCTTCACTCGCGACAACTGGCCGGCGGCCATATTCCGGGCGGAGCGCGGCGATTCTTCCGGCCAGCGCGGCGCTCGATGAGCGGGCGTCGCGCCGGCTTCGAGCGCGACCTGCGTCGAGGCAGTCCGCTCGGCGGCGCCGATCGAAACAACCGGACCGTCGCGCTTGCTCGCCGGGGAACCCGTATCGGCGGCGGTGATGATGCAGTGCGGTGTCATCGCTGGCAGCCTCTGCTGTGCGGCCAGTCAAGATGATTCCCGCGAAGCTGGCAAAGTTAGGGCAGACTCCCCGCAGGTCCTGCAAGGCGCTTGCGGCTCTCGCGCGCGAGGTTCACCTTCCTGCGATGGTCACGCTTCTCCTTGCCATCTCGATGCTCGCGACCGTCGCGACGGCGTTGTGGCTCGCTTTCGAGGGCAATGCCGTGATGGCGCTGCCCCTGGCGATCGTCTTCGCCGGCCTGCTCAGGACCATGGTGCGCCGCAGCCGGCGCCTCGGGATCACGCCGGCCGAGATCGCCAGACGTCCGTCGGAGCCGAAGCGCGACTGATCCTGCAAGCCCGCGAACGAACGCCCGGCGTACTGCCGGACGATCTGTCCGGGCTCAGCCGTCGTTCGAGGAGTTGAGTTCGTCCGGGGTCAGGCCATCGCCGCCGCCGATGCCGGCCGCCTCGCGCAGCACCGCGTTGATTCGGTCCTGCCAGCCCGGACCGCCGCTCTGGAAATGCTCGAGCACTTCGCGGTCGATCCGGAGGGTCACCATCTCCCGCGCCCCGGGAACCACTGCCCGCTTCGGGGCCGGTGCCTTGGGGGGCGCCGGCTTGAAGAGGGCTTCCGCGAGCTTGCGAGGATCGCTCGGCCGGCGGGTTCTGTCATGGCTCATGGTCGTGCCTCTGGTGAGGATGCGGCAGGCCCGGCTGGCGGCGCACTGCTCCGCCCGCAGTTGGCTTCGATCACGTGCCCCGGCCGATGCGAGGGCAGGGCGCCCGCAGCCGAGACTGAACAGAATGAAAAATGGTCGGAGCGAGAGGATTCGAACCTCCGACCCCTTGTCCCCCAGACAAGTGCGCTAACCGGGCTGCGCTACGCTCCGACGCGTCGGCTTATAGAGGCGCTGCCGCCGCGATGCAACGCGCCAGATGCGCCGTTCTGCAAATCTTCGGTGGGCAGGCCGATCGGGATGCTCCGTCCCCTCCGCCGGCCATCCGCTTCGGCCGAAGCCGGAACGCTGCCCTGCGATTGCAGCAAGGCATCGAACATTCCGACGGCTGCCCGTGCATCTGCGGAAAGGCCGGAGATTGACGCAAAGGCGACAAGGTCTCGGAAAGACTGGTCTGCTATAGCGAATTCGAATGCTCGCATCGGTGCGAGCGCCGGACAGGCACGGCGCCGGAGGTACCCTCTCCAAAATGGATTCCAGCACGGCTTTTTTCGCGGCATCGCTGATGATGCTCGCCAATGGTACTGTCCTGGGGTTCATGCATGGCGACCTGCCGGTTTCGTTGCGTCCGGCGTCCCGGAGCTGGCAGTCGGGCACGCTGCTCGTCGCCTGCGGTTGCGCGCTGTTCGCCATCCAGCCGCTCGTGCCGCTCGCCGTGTCGGTGACGGTCTCCAACGGCCTGATCCTGCTGGGGCTCACGGCCTATTGCCGGTCCCTCTATTCCTTCTACGAGCGCAAGCCGGGCGTCTGGCTGCCTTTGCCGGCAGTCCTGGGAACGTTGGGTGTCTTCTGGTTCTCGGCCATTCAGCCGAACACCGAGATCCGGATCATCATCATTTCCCCGGCCTGGCTGGTGCTCATGGGCAATAGTGCCCTGATCCTCAAGCGCGGCGCCGGTCGCGACGACGCGATGAGCCGGCGCATGCTGTTCGCCATCTTCGCCAGCGTATTCCTGTTCACCATCGTGCGTCTGCTGCACTATCTGAGCCTGGGAATGGCGACGAACTTCAGCATCGCCGACGACGCCAGCTGGATGAACCTCGCCACGCCCATGCTCGCGGCGATCTTGCCGGTGATCGGGACCACCGCCTTCGTGCTGATGTGCTCGGAGCGGATACGCCGGCAATGGGAGCGGGCCGCCTCGACCGATTATCTCACCGACCTGCCGAACCGGCGCACGCTTACCGCGGCCGGCACGGAACGCTTCAAGGCGGCGCGCGCCCAGGATGAGAGCTTCGCGATCGCCGTCGTCGATATCGACTCGTTCAAGGCGATCAACGACCGCCATGGTCACGATGTCGGCGATGTCGCCCTGAAGCATGTCGGAGCGCGGTTGAAGTCGGCGACACGCGGCGCCGATCTCGTGGCGCGCACCGGTGGCGAGGAGTTCGTGGTGCTGTTCGACCGGATCGAGCCCGACCAGGTTGAAGCGGCGGCCGAGCGGCTGCGCGCGGCGGTGCGGGCTGATCCTTTCGTCGCTGGCACCGTTAAGATATCGATCACCGTCTCAGTCGGTGTCGCCATCTGCCGGGGGGAGGATGCCGATTTCAACGCATTGCTCCGGCGCGCGGACGAAGCGCTCTACGCGGCGAAATCGGCCGGCCGGAACCAAGTCAAGCTGGCAGCCTGAGTCGCGCGTGGGACCGACGCCTGTCGCGCCTTAACCATTCGTTAAGCATTCGATTGCGGCGGCGGCTCCTCGGACGCAAGATTGCGCCTTGAAATCGCAAACGCGAGAGAAACGTCATGTCGATGGCATTGGCCGATCGCAGGCCGCATCCTGCGCGCGCTGCGGCGGGACCGGGCAGGGGCTCGCTCGAGAGCTTCTTCGCCGGTCTCGCGCCGGACTGGCACTCGCGCTGGGCCTGGGACCATTACGAGGCGACGATCCTGGCGCTCGCGCATCAGTTCGGCCTGAGGCGCGTCTGCGAGGTCGGCGGCGGGCGCGACCCGCTGTTCTCGCCGGAGGAGGCGCGCCGCTACGGGCTCGACCTCGTCGTCAACGACATCGACGCCGGTGAGCTCGCACTGACTCCGAAAGGCTTGCGCACCGCCCGCTTCGACATCGCGGGCGACCTTTCCGAGCCGGATATCGCGCGCGGCGGCTATGACATGATGGTCTCGCGCATGGTTTTCGAGCATGTCCAGGACGTCGAGCGCGCCTGGACCAACATCCATGCCTTGCTGGCACCGGGGGGCGTCGGCCTCGCCTTCGTGCCGACGCTCTGGGCGCCGGTCTTCGCGCTCAACCATGTCCTGCCCGAGAAGGCCTCCCGCGCCATCGTCCATGCGCTGTTTCCGGCACGGCGCGAAGGTGGCGACGATCCGAAGTTCCCTGCCTTCTATGACTGGTGCCGTGGCAGCCGCGCCAGGCTGGCTCCGATGTTGAAGCGGGCCGGCTTCAGCGACATCCATGTCCAGCCCTTCTGGGGGCACGGCTATTTCGACCGGATGCCGGGGGTGCGCGAGGTCGACGATGCCTTCAACCGGCTGGCGGCCAGGATCGGTTTCGAGGCCCTGACGACCTATGCCTATGTGGTCGTGCGGAAGGAGCGCTGAGGCTAGTCACCGCGCGGCGGCATCGCCGGGTTGAGCACGGCCAGCCCCCAGACCAGGCCGAGCATCAGGTAGAAGTGCCGCCAGTGGTCGGTGTCGATCTGGATGCCTTGCAGGATCGTCACGAACAGCACCGACCAGAGCACGATCGCATGGCCCTGCCAGGGCGAGCGCCGCATCGCGACACGCCAGCCGGCGAGGCAGGTCGCGGCCATCAGCGCCAGGAAGGAGACGCCGCCGAGCCAGCCATAGGAGGCGAAGGCGTTGATGTAGACGTTGTGCGGATCCTCCGGGAAATGCCAGCGAAAGCGCAGCGGGCCGAAGCCGTTCGGCAGGTCAAGCAGCAGCGGGATCGAGCGCAACTGGTTGCCGAATCGGCCGGTGACGCCTTGGTCGTAATCCTGGTCGAGGCTGGCGCGGATCTCGAAGACGCTGCGGATGTTCTCGAAGGACAGCGCGATCAGCATCGCGACCACGACCAGCACCAGCGAGACCAGCGTCAGGAAGACGATGCGGGTGCGTTGTTTGCTGCTCGGCGAGGTCAGGAAGGTCAGCGCCGTCATCATCAGCGTGGCGGCGACAAGATTGGCCCAGGCGCCGCGCGAGAAGCTCAGGAAGAGCGCGAGCAGCGGCACGCTCATCAGCAGGAAGCCCTTGACCAGGCCGACCCGCCCGGTGAGCACGGCATGCAGGGTGTAGACGATCGGCAGCACCAGGAAGGGGCCGAGCACGTTCGGGTCCTTGAAGGTGCCGGAGGCACGGCCATGCAGCGAGAGCACGCTGCCGAGGCCGGCCACGTCGAAGTAGCCGAGCAGGCCGGCAAAGCCGGCGCACCAGGCCGAGAAGAGATAGCCCTTGCGCAGCGTGTCGAGGCGCCCGAGCGGGTCTTCCGCCATGATCGCGGCGAAGAAGATCGCCGTCAGCATCAGATAGACCGAGACGGCGGTGAAGCGGACCGAGGGAGGCTCGTCCATCCAGGGCAGCAGCGAGAAGACGCCGCCGAGATTGTAGAGCAGCAGCAGGATCGCGAGGGGCAGCAGCTTCTGCGAGAAGCGGATGCCGGTCAGCGCGAACACGAAGAGCGCGATCAGGAAGACGAGTTCGTAGGGCGAGGGCTCGATCAGGGCAAAGCCGCTCGAGGCGGTGAGCAGCCAGAGAGCCCCGCGCTTGATCGCGGCATAGGAGATCTGCAGGCCGCCATGTCGCCGGCCACCAGCCTCACCTCCCTGCGCCAGCGTGCTCAATAGGCGTTCTCGTTCTTCGTCAGGAGCGAGAACGGCGTCTTGATCAGGATGTAGAGGTCCAGCAGCACCGACCAGTTCTCGATGTAATAGAGATCGTGCTCGACGCGGCGCTGGATCTTGTCCTCCGTGTCGGTCTCGCCGCGCCAGCCATTGATCTGGGCCCAGCCGGTGATGCCGGGCTTGACCTTGTGGCGGGCGAAATAACCGTCGACCACCTGCTCATAGGCGCGGTTCGAGGCGGTGGCATGGATCGCGTGCGGGCGCGGGCCGACCAGCGAAAGATTGCCCTTGAAGACGACGTTGAAGAGTTGCGGCAGCTCGTCGATCGAGGTCTTGCGGATGAAGCGGCCGACGCGGGTGACGCGTGGATCGTCCTTGGTGACCTGCTTGGCGGCGGCGAAGTCGCTCATCTCGTGATAGAGCGAGCGGAATTTCAGCACCTCGATCAGCTCGTTGTTGAAGCCGTAGCGCTTCTGGCGGAACAGGATCGGGCCCTTCGAGTCGAGCTTGATCGCGATCGCGGTCGCCAGCATCAGCGGCGAGAGCAGGATCAGGGCCAGCGTGCCGACGATCTTGTCGAACAGCCATTTGACGACGATGTCCCAGTCGGCGATCGGCCGGTCGAAGACGTCGAGCACCGGAACGGCGCCGATATAGGAGTAGGAGCGCGGCCGGAAACGCAGCTTCGACATATGGGCCGAGAGCCGAATGTCGATCGGCAGCACCCAGAGCTTGCGCAGCATCGCCAGAAGCCGTGCCTCGGCCGAGATCGGCAAGGTGAAGATCACGAGGTCGAGCTTGGTGCGGCG
>JAEXUU010000824.1 GCA_023452965.1 Pseudomonadota bacterium
CCGACCCGGGCGATCTTCTCGTCCGACAGGTAGCCGTAGCGGTTGATGTGCAGGTGGCGGCACGGGCTTTCGAGTACGGCGCGGAAGCGGCGCTCGACATCGTCGGGCGGCCCATAGCCGTGGACGATGGTCGAGAAGCGCGACCTGTGCAGCGCGCCGGCGGCGGTTGCGATGCTCCGGCGCAGGCCGGCATCGTCGGCCGGATGCGCCTCCTCGGGTTCGGGATAGCGCAATGCCTCGCGCCTCCGCGCGTCGCCATTGAGGTCGAACCAGCGATGGACGCTTGCGAAGACGCGGTCGGGGTCGGCGCCGGTGAGCTGCGCCATCCGTTCGACATAGCTGCGTTCGATCATCGGCCAGTGCATCGTGTAGTGCTTGACCGCGACCTCGTCGGCGACGCCGTCGAGGCCGACGAAGTCGAAGCCGGAAAGCTGGTTCAGCGGCGGCGGGAAGGCCTGCATCACGACGCCGACGCGCCCGCCCGAGACCTCCCGGACGATCGCCGTCAGGTCCCTGACATAGTCGCCGACGATCGCGGCACGATAGGCGATGAGGTCTGCGGCCCAGGTGCCGCCAGCGAGAAGCGCGCCGAGGTCGACGGCTTCCGGAGCGGCGGCGAAGCGCGCTGAGAGTTCGCGTAGTCCCTCGATTGCCCGTGCGCGGACCGCCTCGACATCATGGCCGAGTTCCTGGCCGCGCCTCACCGCGGCGGGGCAGAAGTCGAAGAGCAGGCTGTCGAGCGCATAGGGCGGATATTCCGGCCAGTCGAAGCGCAGCGCGTCGCAGTTTGGGTAGTTCGCCAAGAGGTCGGTGACGAGCGCGCGCATGTAGCGCCGCAGCCCCTGGCTGGCGAGGCTGACATTGGCGTCGACGCGGCCGGGGACCGGCCGGCCGAAAACGGTCAGCGGCTGCTCGTTCGCGCTGTCGTCGTCGCGGCCCTGCACGCGCAGGCCAGGCGGGGCGGCGGCCATGAGCTGGAGTTGCACTTTCATGCCGGCACGCTTCGCCCCGGCGAGCAGGCTGGCGACCGTGCCGCCCTGGCGATCGGTCAGCTCATCCGGCAGCGGCGGCGGGTAGGGGCTGTCGCGATAGAGCGCCGGATTCGGCCGGAAGCTCGTCGCGGTTTTCATCCACAGTGCCTTGTCGCCCCAGAGCGGGCGATCGAGCGTGCGGCCAAGCCCGGCACCGGCATCGGCCGGCGGCTCGCGGACCCCTGTTCCTTCCGGGCAGCGTTCCGCCACCGAGGGCGTGGTGCAGAGCACAGTGCAGCCCAGGCGCTCGACGATGTTCTCCAGAACGGCGTCGACGCCCTCTGACTGGGCGAAGTCGGGCATGATGGTGATGCCTAGTGATGGCTTCTCGGTCGTCATTCGGCTCGGATGTACGGGTGCTTGCGGTCGGCGATGCGGCTGAGGAAGCGGCCATGCGCGTCGATATGCGCCGCCATCGCGGTACGGGCGGCTTCCGGCGTGCCGGCTTCGATGCCGGCGAGGACGAGGCGGTGCTGCTCCAGCGCGTCGCCGAGCGCGCCGCGCTCCGAGATCCTGAGATGGTGGACGCGCTGGAGATGGGTCCGTGCCCGGCTGACGCTCTGCCACATCTGGCTGAGCTTCTGCGCGGCGAACAGGGCGTGGTGAAACGCCTCGTCGCAAGCATAGGCCCGTGCTGCGTCGCCGGCCGCCACCGCCTGCTCATGCCGGGCGAGGATCTCGGACATCTCGCGCAGCAGCTCGGGGTCGGCCTTGGCCGCGGCCCGTGCCGCCGCCTCGCCCTCGAGCAGGCGACGGATGGTGATCGCCTCGGCGATGGCCTGCGGATCGATCAGCGAAACGAAGGTGCCGAGATTGGGGAAGACGTCGAGCAACTGCTCTTCGCTGAGCCGGGCGAACGCCTCCCGCACCGGGGTACGGCTGATCGAGCAGGCTTCGGCGACGTCTCCCTCGGAAAGGGCGGTGCCGGGCGCGATGGCGAGCGAGACGATGGCGTCGCGCAGCCCGCGATAGACCTGCTCGGGCGCCCGCAGCGTGCGGTCGATCGCGAAGGCCGGCAATTGCGGGGCGCGGGCGGCGCGTGAAGGTCTGGGCATCTCGCATTCCTGAATACTGGAATACCGGTATACAGGTTTTGATTGCGTGGCAATGCGTGAGGCGGCGGGCTGTTGCCACTAGTCTGCCGGGGAGGCAGCTCGCGGACACCTGCTTGCAGGGAAAGGGATGTGCTGGCCGCGATGGCGCGCGTCGACGCGCATGTTCTTGCAGGTGCGCCGGTAAGGCGCCTGCGTCAGGCCGTGCCTTCCAGCAGGGCGCGGCGCTTTGCGAGTTCGCTGCCGCAGAAGTCCATGAAGGCCCGGACCCGCGGCGCATGGCGGATGTCGGGATGAGTCAGGATCCACAGCCCGGTGGTGAATTCGGGGCGCGGCGGCAGCAGCCGCACCAGCCCGGGCCGCTGGTCGGCGATGAAGCAGGGCAGGGGGCCGATGCCGATCCCTTGCTCGACCGCTTCGGCCAGGCCGAGGACGGCGGAGGAGCGCAGCGCGATGCGTTCCGGCTCGACATGGTCGCGGACGTAGCGGGCCGCCTTCACATAGCCGAGATGGTCGCCGAGCGTGACCCAGACGCGCCGGAACAGGGCGCTGGGGTCGGCCTGCTCGGCCGCGGTGGCGGGCGCGTCGGCGCGGGCGTAGACGGCCCAGTTCAGATCGGCGAGCCGGCGCCCGATCAGCGTCTCGCCGGGCGAGTCGCTGGCGCGGATCGCGACGTCGGCGTCGCGGCGCGACAGGTTGAGGGTCTGGCTGGCGATGACGACGTCGAGCCGGATCAGCGGGTGGGCGGCGCGGAACGCCGCGAAGATCGGCAGCAGCATGTGCAGATAGAGCGTGTCGGTCGTCGTAACCCGGACTTCGCCGGAGGGGGCGAGGTCGCGCCCGGCGAGGCGTCGGCCGAAGGCGGTGACGTCGTCGTCGATGCGCGAGGCCAGCGCCGCCATCTCCTCGCCGGCCGAGGTCGGGACATAGCCGGTCTTGCGGCGCTCGAAGAGCGCGTGGCCGAGCTGATCCTCGATCTGGCCGAGCCGGCGGAACACGGTCGAATGGTTGACTTCGAGGGCGACCGCAGCCCCGGTCAGCCCGCCGGCATCGGCTATCGCCTTGATCAGGCGGAAATCGTCCCAGGCTAGCTTCGGCATCGTGGTCGGGGGTCCCCGGAACGGTCCGGGCAGCATCGCGAAATCTTGCGCGATTGCAAGCTGGGCTCGGCGAGGCTGGCGGATCGCGCGCGCCGCTGTCGGGTCAGCGCGGAGCGCCAGCCCGGCCGAGACGGATGTTGATGGCTTCGC
>JAEXUU010000356.1 GCA_023452965.1 Pseudomonadota bacterium
GCTCCTGAGGGAGGCCGCCGAATTCGAGGTCGTGGTCGTCGACCCGACCGAGCCGGCGCGGCGGCGCATGGAGGCGCTCGGCCTGCCGCTGGCGGAGATCGATCCCGGCAACGTCGCGCAGCTCGACCGGCTTCTCGGGCAGGCGCAGGCGGTGGTCGCGGCGCTGCCGGCCTCGGCCACACCGATGGTCGCCGTCGCCGCGCGCCGCAACGGCATCCATTATCTCGATCTCGGCGACGATACCGCCGGGCTCGACACGGTCCGGAGCGAGGCCCGTTCGGCCGCCGGCTGCTTCGTCCCGCAATGCGGCATCTCCCCGGGCCTTGTCTCGCAACTGGTGCTCGACCTCGTTTCCCGGACCTCGGGGAAGGCGGAGGTCGATGTCCGCATCGGCACCTTGCCGCGCGAGCCGGCCAATCGGCTCGGCTACGGGCTGACCTGGGATGTCGATGCCCTGCTGCGCGAGTACATCCAGCCCTCGACGGCTCTGGTCGAAGGCAGGCGCGCGAGTCTGCCGGCCCTCAGCGATCTCGGCCGCTTGCGTCTCGGCGGACGAGACTATGAGGATTTCGTTTCCGGCAATATTCCGGCGAGCCTGTGTGCGCGTCTGGAGGGGCAGGTCGCGCGGCTGACCTCACGCACGATCCGCTATCCCGGGCATCTCGACTATATGCGCTTCCTGCTCGACGACCTGAAATTGCGCGGAAGGACCGACCTCCTGCGAAACCTCTTCCTCAACGCGCTGCCGGAGATCGTCGACGACCGACTGCTGATCTCGATCAGCGCGACCTCCCGGCAGGACGGGCGCAGCGTCGAGGAGCAGTTCACCCGCGAGGTCGTCCCGGCGCAGATCGGCGGCAGCACGGTCAGCGCGATGCGCCGCACCGCGGCAGCCCATGTCGCGGCGGTGCTCGATCTCCTGCGTACCGGCGTGATCGGCGCGCCAGGTCTCTGCGCGCAGGAGGAAATTCCCTTCTCCGCCCTCAGCGCCAACCGCTTCCTCTCCTGGTTCTTCGCGGCTAGTGCGGAAGAGGGTGGCCTGACCAACCCGAGGAGCGCGGCATGACGAGCGGCACGGACAAATCGCGCGCGCAGGCAGGGACGGTTGGCGATCTCGGCATCGGCATCCTGATGCTCGATACGCATTTCCGGCGGCTTCCCGGCGACATCGGCAATGCCCGCAGCTGGTCCACCCCGGTGCAGTTCCGCGTCGTGCGCGGCGCCGACCCGGCCGCGATCGTGCATGGCCGGCCGGGTGATTTCCTACAGCCCTTCATCGATGCGGCGCTCGATCTGGTCGCCTGCGGTGCGCGCGGCATCACCACGAGTTGCGGCTTCCTCGCCCTGTTGCAGAAGGAACTCGCGGCGGCGCTCCCCGTACCGGTCGCGACCAGCAGCCTGCTGCAGGCGCCGCTGATCGAAGCGATGCTGCCGGCCGGGCAGCAGGTCGGCATCCTGACCTTCGCGCCCGAGGCCTTGAGTGCCCGCCATCTTTCGGCCGTCGGCGTGCGGACGGACACGCCGATCGAGGGCCTGGCGCCGGACAGCCTGTTCCGCCAGGTCTATGGCGCCAAGGGCGGCGTATCGGACTTCGCCGTGCTCGAGCAGGAGGTGGTCGCGGCGGCGCAGGCCTTGGTCGAAAAGCATCCGAATGTCGGGGCTATCCTGTGCGAATGCACCAATCTGCCGCCGCATTCAGCCGCCATCGCCAGGGCGACGGGGCGTCCGGTCTTCGACATCATCGGCTTCGTCGACTGGTTCGCTCGCAGCCTGATGCCGCCGGTCTATCCGAGGGACTGAAGGAGCTCGCTGGCCGGCGGTCCGATGCCGCCGGGCGGCGCAGCAATCAGCCTGAGCCCACCGCCTTGGCGGGGTCGGTCGGCGGGATCGGCGGATAGTGCAGGCCGCGCTGCCCCGAGAGGCCGCGGTTCGGCGCCATGACGAGCGCGGGCTCGGTCATGCCGACGAGCTTGCCATCCTGCAGCCAGGCCTCGTCCTCGCCATAGAGCCTTGCTGCAAGCGCCTCGCCGAGACGTGCCCGGATTTCGGCATGGCCGGAATCGCTGGCAAGATCGCGCATTTCCTGCGGGTCTTCGTCGAGATCGAAGAGCTGGAAATGGTTGCCGGCCGGGTACCAGATCAGCTTGTAGCGGCCATCATGCACCATACGGGTCGCCTTCGCCCCTTCGAGCGATTCCCCGTAGAAGATCTCGCGGCGCTGCTCGCCGACCATCGACAGGCCCTCGCAGCTCTCCGGAATCGGCAGGCCGCAGAGATCGAGCAGCGTCGGCATGATGTCCTGCAGTCCGACGAGGCGGCCATCGGTGACGCCGGTCCCGACGCGGCTGTCGCCAGTCGCTCCCGAGAGCAGCATCGGCACGCCGGCCGAGGCCTCGTACATCAGCCGCTTGGCGTAGAGGCCGTTGTCGCCGAGCATGTCGCCATGGTCGCCGCAGATCAGGATGATCGTGTCGTCGAGCAGGCCTTCCTCGCGCAGCGTCCCGATCAGGATCCGCAATTGGTGGTCGATATGGGTGCAGAGCGCATAGACCGCGCGGCGCATGTCGGCGAGCTGCGCCGGCGGCAGCTGCTCCCAGTAGTTGTGGGCGACGCGGACCGCATAGGGTAGCGCCGCCGGGTCCCTGGCCCAGTCCGCCATCAGCGGTGCGTCGACATCGCGCGCCCGATAGCGCTCGAAATAGCTCGCCAGCGGCACGATCGGCGGGTGCGGATGGGTATAGGAGACGCGCCAGAAGCCCGGCCGCGGCGGGTCGCGCCGCTTGATCGTGCGCGCCGCCGCGAAGGTGACCCAGTTGGTGACGTGCAGCTCTTCCGGCAGGTGCCAGGTCCGCCAGCTGTATTCATTGTTGCTCATGCCGTGCATGAACTGCTGGCCGGGCTGGCCCTTGTCGGTCAGGAACAGCTCGTAATCGTCCATGCCGCCGAGATGGCCGCGGCCTTCTTCGGCGAGCAGCACCTCTTCGAAGCCGATCCGGTTGCGCTGCGGATAGACATGGAGCTTGCCGATCGCGGCGGTCTGGTAACCCCCGTCGCGGAAGGAGCGGGCCAGGGTCGGCATCC
>JAEXUU010000885.1 GCA_023452965.1 Pseudomonadota bacterium
CAGACCTGGGGCGAGCAGACGGACGTGCCGGAATCGGCCGACTGGTACAATTCCGGCTTCCTGATCCTCTGGGGTTCGAACGTGCCCCAGACCCGCACGCCCGACGCGCATTTCTACACGGAGGCGCGCTATCGCGGCGCCAAGAGCGTCGTGATCTGCCCCGACTATTCGGAAGCCTCGAAATTCGCCGATCTCTGGGTGTCGGTGAAGCAGGGCACGGATGCCGCCCTCGGCATGGCGATGGGCCATGTCATCCTGCGCGAGTTCCATGTCGACCGGCAGGTCCCCTATTTCACCGACTACGCCAAGCGCTACACCGACATGCCGATGTTGGTCCGGCTGGTGGAGCAGGATGGCCGGCTGGTGCCGGAACGCTTCCTGCGCGCGAGCGATCTCGACGGCGGCCTGGGCGAGGCCAACAATCCTGAGTGGAAGACGCTGTCCTTCGATGCCGCGAGCGGCGAGCTCGTGGCGCCGCTCGGCTCCGTCGGTTTCCGCTGGGGCGAGAAGGGCAAGTGGAACCTCGAGGCCAAGCGTTCGGACGGCGCGCCCGTCGATCTGCGTCTCTCGCTCTACGATGTCGCCGACGGCTTCGAGAACGTGGCCTTCCCTTATTTCGGCAATATCGAACACGACCACTTCACCGGTACGGATCATGCGAGCGTGCTGGAGCGCCGCGTCCCGGTGAAGAAGCTGCAACTCGCGGAAGGCGAGGCGCTGGTCGCCACCGTCTACGACCTGTTCCTCGCCAATTACGGCGTCGACCGCTTCGGCGGCGACAACGTGGCCAAGTCCTATGACGAGGACGTGCCCTATACTCCGGCCTGGGCCGAGAAGATCACCGGCGTGCCGCGCGACCAGATCATCACGGTCGCCCGCGAATTCGCCCGCAACGCCGAAAAGACCAATGGCCGCTCGATGATCATCATCGGCGCGGCGATGAACCATTGGTACCACATGGACATGAACTACCGCGGCGCCATCAACATGCTGGTCATGTGTGGCTGCGTCGGTCAATCGGGGGGCGGCTGGTCGCATTATGTGGGCCAGGAGAAGCTCAGGCCGCAATCGGGCTGGGCCCCGCTCGCCTTCGCGCTCGACTGGGGCCGCCCCAGCCGGCAGCAGAACTCGACCTCCTGTTTCTACGCCCATACCGACCAGTGGCGCTACGAGACGCTGGACGTGAAGGAGATCCTCTCGCCCACCGCACCGGCCGGCCCGTGGGACGGTGCCATCATCGATTACAACATCCGGGCGGAGCGGATGGGCTGGCTGCCCTCGGCGCCGCAACTGGAGCAGAACCCGCTTGGCCTCGCCGCCAAGGCCAAGGTCGCCGGGCTGGAGCCCAAGGACTATGTCGCGAAGAGCCTGAAATCGGGCGAACTGCGCATGTCCTGCGAGGACCCGGACAATCCGAAGAACTGGCCGCGCAACCTCTTCGTCTGGCGCTCGAACCTGCTCGGTTCCTCGGGCAAGGGACATGAGTATTTCCTCAAGCACCTGCTCGGCACCAGCCACGGCGTGCTTGGCAAGGACCTTGGCGAGGAGGGACGGCAGAAGGCGAAGGAGGTCGTCTGGCACGACGAGGCGCCCGAAGGGAAACTCGACCTGCTGGTCACGCTCGACTTCCGCATGTCGACCACCTGCGTCTACTCGGACATCGTCCTGCCGACCGCGACCTGGTACGAGAAGGACGACCTCAACACCTCCGATATGCACCCCTTCATCCATCCGCTGACGGCGGCGGTGGACCCGGTCTGGGAGTCGCGCTCGGACTGGGAGATCTACAAGGGCATCGCCGCCAGCTTCTCGAAGGTGGCGCCCGAGGTGCTCGGCGTCGAGCAGGATGTGGTGCTGAGCCCGATCATGCACGACACGCCGGCCGAGATCGCCCAGCCCTTCGACGTCAAGGATTGGAAGAAGGGCGAGATCGATCCGATCCCCGGCAAGACCATGCCGAGCATCACCGTGGTCGAGCGCGATTATCCCAATCTCTACAAGCGCTTCACCTCTCTCGGCCCGCTAATGTCCAAGATCGGCAATGGCGGCAAGGGCATGGCCTGGAACACCGAGCACGAGGTCGAGTTGCTCAAGGAGCTCAACGGCGTCGTCGCCGAGGAGGGACCGACCAAGGGCCTGGCGCGGATCGACACTGCGATCGACGCCTGCGAGGTCCTGCTGATGCTGGCGCCCGAGACCAATGGCGAGGTCGCGGTCAAGGCCTGGGAAAGCCTCGGCAAGGCGACCGGACGCGACCATGAGCATCTCGCCTTGCCGAAGGAGGACGAGAAGATCCGCTTCCGCGACGTGGTCGCGCAGCCGCGCAAGATCATCTCCTCGCCGATCTGGTCGGGGCTGGAATCCGTGAAGGTCTGCTACAACGCCTGCTACACCAACGTCCATGAGCTGATCCCGTGGCGGACGTTGACCGGGCGCCAGCAGCTCTACCAGGACCATCTCTGGATGCGGGCTTTCGGCGAGGGCTTCTGCGTCTACCGCCCGCCGGTCGATCTCAAGACGATCACGCCGGTCCAGGGCAAGGTCGCCAACGGCAATCCGGAGATCGTGCTGAACTTCATCACGCCGCACCAGAAATGGGGCATCCACTCCACCTATTCCGACAACCTGTTGATGCTCACGCTCAATCGCGGCGGGCCGGTGGTCTGGATTTCGGAGCGGGATGCGGCAAAGGCCGGCATCGTCGACAACGACTGGATCGACGTTTTCAACGTCAACGGCGCCATCTCGGCACGGGCGGTGGTCTCCCAGCGCGTCAAGGACGGCATGTGCATGATGTACCATGCGCAGGAGAAGATCGTGAACACGCCCGGCTCCGGCATCACAGGGCAGCGCGGCGGCATCCATAACTCGGTCACCCGCGCCGTCCTGAAGCCGACCCACATGATCGGCGGCTACGCGCAGCTCTCCTACGGCTTCAACTACTACGGAACCGTGGGTTCGAACCGCGACGAGTTCGTCGTCATCCGCAAGATGAGTTCGGTCGACTGGCTGGAAGGCCCCTTCGACGAAGGCAGCGCCCGGCGCGGCCCCAAGCTCCACGCCGCCGAGTAAGAGGATATCGACATGAAAGTCCGCGCTCAGATCGCGATGGTGCTGAACCTCGACAAGTGCATCGGCTGCCACACCTGCTCGGTGACCTGCAAGAACGTCTGGACCAATCGCGAGGGCATGGAATACGCGTGGTTCAACAACGTCGAGACCAAGCCAGGCATCGGCTATCCCAAGCAATGGGAGAACCAGGACAAGTGGAACGGCGGTTGGCGCCGCCGCAAGGATGGCCGGATCGAGCCGCGGATCGGCTCGAAATGGCGGGTCCTGGCGAAGATCTTCGCCAATCCCGACCTGCCGGAGATCGACGACTATTACGAGCCGTTCGACTTCGATTACGGGCACCTGCAGAAGGCGCCCGAGCTCCAGGCATTCCCCACCGCCCGCCCGCGCTCGAAGAT
>JAEXUU010000886.1 GCA_023452965.1 Pseudomonadota bacterium
CTGTGAGGGGGGTGTACGAGATCTGACTGCGGCGTCCCAGGCCTTCGAGCGCAGCCAAGCAGAGGCGCATGAACTGCGCCAGCGCTGCGAGTCGGAGGCGCAGGAACTGCGTCAGCGCTTCGAAGCAGATCTACGAAATCTGACTGCGCGCATCGGGGAACTCAACAGCGAATTGTCCGGTGTCTACGCCTCTGCGCAATCGATCGCGGAGGAACGCGACGCGACGCTTGCCGCCTACCATCAGGTCCTGTCCTCGAAGTCGTGGTCGGTGACGAGGCCGCTGCGTTGGGGCAAACAGAAACTTCTGCAGGTTGCTGGAAAAGGGGTTGGCGGTGCTGCCTAGGGCCGCAGGTTTCCCGGGTGGAGTGAGTGACAGGCCCATCAGCTCGAAACAGTGTCAGCTCGATGGGCAGGTCGCGGAACTCTCCTACGACGCCTTCATGAACCGGCTGAAGTCGCGCTGAGGAGCAACGCTTCTCCAACTCGTCATGCTCGCCCTCGTGGCGAGCATGCACGTCTTGAACACAGCTTTCGGCGAAGGAAGACGTGGATGGTCGGGACAAGCCCGACCATAATGGAAAAGGCGCTGCCAAGAATTTCGGGCCCTTCGCGACCCAAAGTCTCGGAATGACGGCGAAGCTCACCACGCCTCGGGCTTGTTCGGGTCGAAGCGCTTCTTCAGCCCGCTCCAGCAATCGGCATAGTTCTCCTGCAACTGCGGCAGGCCCGCGGCGTAGCCGGTGACGCGCTGGGCGAAGCGTGTCTCGAACATGAAGGCCATGGTGCCGGTGAGCTTCACCGGCTTCAGCTCGACCGTGCTCGCATGCTCGAAGGCCTGGGTGTCCGGGCCATGCGGCAGCATCATGTTGTGCAGGCTGAAGCCGCCCGGCGTGAAGCCCTCGGGCTTGGCGTCGTAGACGCCGTAGATCAGCCCCATGAACTCCGACATGATGTTGCGGTGGTACCAGGGCGGCCGGAAGGTGTTCTCCGCCACCATCCAGCGCTCGGGGAAGATCACGAAGTCGATATTGGCGGTGCCGGGCGTCTCGGAGGGCGCGGTCAGCACGGTGAAGATCGACGGGTCGGGATGGTCGAAGGAGATCGCGCCGACCGGCGAATAATGCCGCAGATCGTATTTGTAGGGCGCGTAATTGCCGAGCCAGGCGACGACGTCGAGCGGCGACTGACCGATCGGCGTCGAGAAGATCTCGCCACCCCATTTGGCATAGAGGGGCGAGGGCTCCTCGATATCCTCATAGGCCGCGACGGGGGTCAGGAAATCGCGGGGATTGGCGAGGCAGTTGGCGCCGATCGGCCCGCGATCCGGCAGGGTGAAGCCGCCGCCATAGTTCTCGCAGACATAGGCGCGGGCCGGCCCGTCGATCAGTTCGCAGCGGAAGACGACGCCGCGCGGGATGACGCAGATCTCGCCGGGCTCGATCTCGATGATGCCGAATTCGGTGAAGAAGCGAAGCTTGCCCTCCTGCGCGACGACCAGCAGTTCGCCATCGGCACAGAACAGGTATTCGCGCTCCATCGAGGCGGTGACGAAGACCATGTGCGCGGCCATGCCGGCCTGGGCATCGCCGTCGCCGGCGGTGGTCAGGGTGCGCAGGCCGGTAAGGAAGGTCAGCTTCTCCTGCGGAACCGGGATCGGGCTCCAGCGCAGCGGTCCGAGCGAGGGCTTGGTCTCGTCGCGGCAGGGGGCGGTGCGGATCAGCCCCTTGTCGAGAAGCGTCCAGCGGCCGCCATGCTTGACGCTCGGGCGGATGCGGTAAAGCCAGGAGCGTTCATTGGTCGAGCGCGGGGCGGTGAAGGGCGAGCCGGAGAGCTGCTCGGCATAGAGCCCGTAGGCCGCCTTCTGCGGCGAGTTGCGGCCGATCGGCAGCGCCCCCGGCAGGCTTTCAGTCTCGAAGGAATTGCCGAAGCCCGACATGTAGCGCAGGCCGTTCTGGACCTGCTGGCTGATCGCCGAGAGCGACGTCGTCTGGACGTTCATGACTGCATCTCCCTGGAGCCGTCGGCGCCTTTTGCAGCGGCACCGGTCCGGCGGTGATGGCGTTTCGGCAGGGGATGTGGAAATGGCGCACGGCTTCTGCGAAAACCGGCTTCCATCCGCTCCGCGCCCGCTGCCCGTCCCCGCTGATTAGTTGCAAGTGAAACTAATGTCAACCAAACCGACCACGGCAGACGGCGAGCGCGCCCTGCACCTCGAGCAGTTCGTTCCCTACCGCATCAATGTGGCGGCGGTGTTCGCGAGCCGGGCGCTGGCGCGCATCTATGGCGAGCAGTTCGGCATCGGCATCCCGGAATGGCGGGTGATCGCCCAGCTCGGCGAATTCGGCAAAATGACCTCGCGCGACATCGGCGAGCTCTCGCAGATGCACAAGACCAAGGTCTCGCGCGCCGTCTCGGGGCTCGACCAGCGCGGCCTCGTCGCGCGCAGCGAGAACCGGGCCGACCGGCGCGAATCCTTCGTCTCGCTGACCGCGGCCGGGGCGCGGATCTACGCCCAGATCGTGCCGCTGGCGCTCGCCTTCGAGCAGCGCTGGACCGAGGGCATCGCGCCGGACGAGCTACGGACCTTCGAGCGCGTGCTCGCCGTGCTGACCGAGCGCGGACGGCTTCTGGCAGGCACCTATCGCGAGGACGGCGCCTGATCGTCGCTGACCGGCTCGCGGCGGGAGAGCCGCGCCGAGCCGGTCAGACGTACTCTTGTTTAGAAATACCCGGCGAGGTTCCGCCTGATCCGCGCCAGCGGCGCCTCGTCGGCGGGCGGCGGGACGAAGGTCGTCCCCGTGATCGTCTCGAAGGCCTTCACATAGACGGCGGTCGTCTGCGCGATCAGCTCATCCGGGATCGGCGGCAATTCCTCCTTGTAGGGATCGCAGCGCGCCACCACCCAGTTGCGGACGAAGTCCTTGTCGAAGCTCTCGGGCTTCCCGCCGGCGGCGAAGCGCTCCGGATAGCTGCCGGCGAACCAGTAGCGACTGGAATCCGGCGTGTGGATTTCATCGGCCAGCAGGATGTGGCCGTCCTTGTCGGTGCCGAATTCGTATTTGGTGTCGGCCAGGATCAGGCCGCGCTCGGCCGCCAGCTTCTGGCCACGCGCGAAGAGGGCCAGTGCATGGCCAGCGACCGTGTCCCATTGCTTCCTGGTCAGAAGGCCGCTGTCGACGATCTCCTGCGCCGAGAGCGGCTCGTCATGGCCACCGTCGAAAGCCTTGCTGGTCGGGGTGATGATCGGCTCGGGCAGCTTTTCATTGTCGCGCATGCCGTCGGGAAAACGCATGCCGTAGATCTCGCGCCTGCCCTCCTTGTAGAGCGTCAGCACCGAGGTGCCGGTGGTGCCGGCGAGATAGCCGCGC
>JAEXUU010000674.1 GCA_023452965.1 Pseudomonadota bacterium
CCCGCTTCCAAGGCGTGGCCGAGCGCGTCGTCGTGCGCATGATCCATGCCTGCGGCATGACCGACCTCCCCCGGGATATCGAGATGTCCGCGGGTTTTGCGGATGTCGCGCAGGTAGCGCTCAGGAATGGTGCCCCGATCCTCTGCGATGCCAAGATGGTCGCCAATGGTGTGACCCGCGCGCGCCTGCCGGCGCAGAACGAGGTTCTCTGCACGCTGGACGATCCGCAAGTTCCGGCACTGGCAGCGCAGATGGGCACGACCCGCTCCGCCGCCGCGATGGAGCTCTGGAAGCCCCGGCTCGCCGGCTCCATCGTCGTGATCGGCAACGCGCCGACCTCGCTGTTCCGCCTGCTCGAACTGCTCGATGCCGGCGCGCCCAGGCCGGCTGCCGTGATCGGCATTCCCGTCGGCTTCGTCGGCGCAGCGGAATCGAAAGAGGCGCTGGCGCTGGACGGGCGCGTGCCCTTTCTCGTGGTGCATGGCCGGCGCGGCGGCTCGGCGATGGCGGCGGCGGCGGTCAACGCGCTGGCGCAAGTGAAGGAGTGAGAGGGTGAGCGAACAAGCCCCCCGCACCCTGCTCTTCGGCGTCGGCCTCGGCCCCGGCGATCCCGACTACATGACCGTGCGCGCCCGCGACATCATCCTGAAGGCCGACCGTCTCGTGCACTTCTGCAAGCGCGGCCGGCGCGGCAATGCCCGCGTCACGGCCGACGCGATCATCCCGCCCGACGCCGCCCGCGAGATCGAGCTCGCCTTCCCGGTGACGACCGAAGTGCCTGTCGAGGAGGAAGGCTATAGCGGGCCGATCGCCGCCTTCTACGATGCCGCTGCCGCAAGGCTCGCGGACGAGATGCAGGCCGGCCGCACCATCGCGGTGCTCTGCGACGGCGACCCGTTCTTCTATGGCTCGTTCATGCATCTCTGGCGGCGCCTCGCGCAGCGCTTCCCGACCGAGGTGGTGCCTGGCGTCACCGGCATGGCCGGTGCCTGGACGCGGGCAGCCGCCCCGATCACCTGGGGCGACGACGTGATGACCGTGCTGCCGGGCACGCTCGCCGAAGGCGAGTTGACGCGCCGCCTCGTCGACACCGATGCGGCGGTGATCATGAAGCTCGGCCGCAACCTGCCCAAGGTCCGGCGCGCCCTGAAGGCCTCCGGGCTGATCAACCGCGCCATCTATGTCGAACGCGCCACCATGGCCGACCAGCGCGTGATCCGTCTGGCCGAGAAGCCCGATGACGAGGCGCCGTATTTTTCGATGATCCTGGTGCCCGGCGAAGGGCGGCGGCTGTGACCGGCTCGCTCACCGTCGTCGGCCTTGGGCCCGGCGAGGCCCGCTATCTGACGCCGGCGGCGCAGGCGGCGCTAGATGCGGCGAGCGCTCTCATCGGCTACGGCCCCTATCTCGACCGCATCCCCGCCCAGAGCGGTCAGACCAAGCATGCCAGCGACAACCGCGTCGAGATCGACCGGGCGCGGCACGCGCTGGAACTGGCCGCGGCAGGCAAACGCGTCGCGGTGGTCTCTGGCGGCGATCCCGGCGTCTTCGCCATGGCGGCGGCCGTATTCGAGGCCGTCGAGGCTGGAGAGCCCGGCTGGCGGGAACTCGCGATCAGCGTCGAGCCCGGCGTGACCGCGATGCTGGCGGCGGCGGCGGCGGCCGGCGCTCCGCTTGGCGGCGATTTCTGCGCGATCTCGCTGTCCGACAACCTGAAGCCCTGGGATGTCGTCACCGCCCGGCTGGAGGCGGTGCTGCGTGCCGACCTGGTGATCTGCCTGTACAATCCGATCTCGAAGGCGCGACCCTGGCAGCTCGGCAAGGCGCTGGAGCTCGCGCTTTCCGTCCGGGCGCCGGAAACCCCGGCGCTGTTCGCGCGCGCGATCGGGCGAGCCGACGAGGCGCTGCGCATCCTGACGCTGGCCGAAGCCCATGAAACTGCGGGCTCAGCCGACATGGCGACGCTGGTGATGATCGGCGCGAGCGGCACACGCCTGATCGCACGCGCGGGAAAGGCGCCGTTCGTCTATACGCCACGCTCGGTGACGAGGAGCCCCTGCGCCACCAGCCAGGGCAGAACCTGATCGATATGCGTGACGTATTCGACATCGGGCTTGGGCGGCCGCTCGACCATGACGACGGGCAGGCCGAGCCGGCGCGCGGCGACGAGCTTGCCGAGCGTCATCGGGCCACCGGCGTTCTTGCTGACCAGGATCTGCGTGCCCTCGCGGTGCATGAGCCTCTCCTCGGCCTCGGCCTCGAAGGGCCCGCGCTGCTGCAGCACCTTGGCATGCGGCAAGGGCAGCTCGCCGACAGGCTCGATCACCCGGATGAGATAGCGATGCTGCGGGGCGGCGAAGAATTGCGGCAGCTCGAGCCGGCCGATGGTCAGGAAGACGCGCTGCGGCTCCGTACCCAGCGCCTCGACGGCGGCCCCGATGTCGGGCACGCTGCGCCAGCGGTCGCCAGCCTGCGGCCGCCAGCTTTCGCGCCGGATCGCCAACAGCGGCACGCCCTCGGCCTTGCAGGCGGCTTCGGCGTGATAGGGCATGATCGCGGCAATGGGGTGGGTCGCATCGATGACCGCGCCGACGCCTTCCTCGACGAGATATTCACGCAGGCCGGCAATGCCGCCGAAGCCGCCGATACGGCTCGGCAGCAACAGCGGCCGCGGGTCGGATGTATGCCCGGCCAGGGAGATCACGGCACGGATTTCGGGGGCCTGCTCAGCCAGAAGCTGATCAAGTGCAGCCGCTTCGCTCGTGCCGCCTAGGATGAGGACCGTCATGAATCAGTTTTCGCGCGAAACCGGTGAACTGTCGAGCACGGGGCCAACCGGCCCATGGCTCTCGCTGGTCGGGCTCGGTGAGGATGGGCCTTCCGGGCTATGTGCCGATGCCCTCGCTGCCCTGAGGCAGGCGGAGATCGTCTTCGGTGGCGAGCGCCATCTCAAGCTGCTCGGCGACGTCCCCGGAGAGGCCAGGGCCTGGCCTCAGCCCTTCCGAAACGCGCTGCCGGCGATCCTGGCGGAGCGCGGCCGGTCGGTCTGCGTGCTGGCGACCAGCGACCCGTTCCATTACGGCATCGGCGCCGGGCTGACCAAGGCGCTCGCCCCGGAGGAAATGCGGGTTATCCCGCAATTGTCGGCGTTCTCGATGGCCTGTACGCGGATGCGCTGGCCGCAGGAGGAGTGCGCGCTGGTCTCCCTGCATGGGAGGGCGCTGCAGCGCATCATCCCGCTGCTGCAGCCGGGCGCACGCATCCTGGCACTGTCCTGGGATGAATCGACCCCGGCCGCGGTCGCGGCGCTTCTGTCGGAACGCGGCCTCGGCGCCAGTCCTCTCACCGTGCTGGAAGCGCTCGGCGGCCCGAAGGAGCGCATTCGCGAGACACGCGCGCAGGATTTCGCGCTGGACGGGATCGTGCCGCTCAACATGCTGGCGGTCAGCGTCGTCGCCAGCGACGATGCCCGCATCCTGCCTCTGGCCAACGGGCTGGCCGACGAATGGTTCGAGAATGACGGCCAGCTGACCAAGGCCGACATCCGCGCCATCACGCTCTCGGCTCTCGCGCCGCGCGCAGGCGAACTGCTCTGGGATGTCGGCGCCGGCTCAGGCTCGATCGGCATCGAATGGTGCCTGCGCCATCGCCATAACCGCGCCATCGCCTTCGAGGAGCAGCCGGAGCGGGCGGCACGCATCGGCCGCAACCGGCTGGCGCTGGGCGCGCCACCGATCGAGATCGTCGAGGGCAAGGCTCCCGGAAGCTTTGCCGGCAAGACTTCTCCCGACGCAGTCTTCATCGGCGGCGGACTGACCGAGCCTGGCCTGTTCGAGGCGGCTTTCGCGGCGCTGAAGCCGCGAGGCCGGCTGGTCGCAAATGCCGTGACGCTCGAAGGCGAAGCCCGGCTCGCAGCGTTGTTCGCGCAGCATGGCGGCAATCTGCGCCGCATCGGCATCGCCCATCTCGACCCCGTCGGAACGAAGCATGGCTGGCGCCCTGCGATGCCGGTGACGCAATGGCGGGTGGTGAAGCTTTGAATTCGCGCGCTCTTGTCCGACGGTTCCTTGTCATCC
>JAEXUU010000890.1 GCA_023452965.1 Pseudomonadota bacterium
CCCCGAAGACCTCTCACGGCACGAGGCGGTTCACTATGCCTCGCCGTCGACCGGCGCGGTCGAGGACTGGCAATGGCTGGAAGGGGGACGCGTGCACGGTCTCGCCATGCCCGGGCGCGTCACCGTCAACAGCGCAGAAGCCTATATCGCCTGCTGCCTAGCCGGGCTCGGCCTGATCCAGATCCCGGCCTATGACGTCGCGGCCGAGATTGCGGGCGGTACACTGGTCGAAGTCATGCCCGAGCACCGGGCCGAGCCGATGCCGGTCGCGCTGCTCTACCCGCACCGGCAGCATCTCTCGCGCCGGCTCCGGGTCTTCATCGACTGGCTGGAACCGCTGCTGAGGGCGCGGCTGCTGCTTTGAGGCACCGCCCAGCGCAGAGCCATCTGCCCTAAGCGGCTCGCCGGGCGCGAAAGCCGCGAAACGCGTAGGCATAGGGTATCAGGCCGTCGGCCTGCGCAAGTTCGGTCGCCGTCCCGAGCAGGATTTCGCGCGCCCCGTCCGCCCCGAGCGCTGCGATCGCCGGCACCGCATGCGAGGAGGAAAGGACGAGCCGGACATAGCGCTCGGCATCGAGCAGGAAGACCGCATGCTCGCGGCAGGCTGCCGCCCCCTCGAAGCCGGACGCCTGCGCCAGTTCGGCAGCGTAGTCGGGGCGCTCATAGACGCGCGGTCCGCCATGCTGGCGCAGGAAGGCGGTCGCCGCGGCAACCGCCGCGTTCGTCTCGTCACGGACATAGTCGGCGATGCCGATCAACCCGCCGGAAACAAGCACGCGCCCGGCCTCGGCGAAGAAGGCGGGACGGTCGAACCAGTGCGCGGCGGTCGCGGCGAAGACGGCGCAGGCAACGCCATCCGGCAGAGGCAGCTTCTCGGCCGTGCCCTCGCGATAATCCAGCTTCTCGCCGGCAAGGATGGCCTGCTTCGCCTGCGCGCGCATCTCCGCGGCGGGCTCGACGCCGATCAGTTCAGTCGCGGCCGGCAGCGCCTGCCTGAGCTGGCGGCTGAAGATGCCGGTGCCGCTGCCGACATCGACCACGATCTGCCCCTCGCCAGGACGCAATGCGCCGCAGAACCAGCGCAGCAGCGCCGGCGGGTAATCGGGGCGCGCCGCCGCGTAATCGTCCGCGACGGCGTTGAAGCGGGTATTGCTGTCGGCGACCACGGTTTCTCCGATCAGGCGGCGGCCTTCTTCTCCGCCGAGCCGTAGAAGCTCTCGCCGGTCTTGGCCATGCGCTTCAGGAGACGGTTTGGTTTGAAGCGCTCGCCATGCTTCTTGGCGAGGCTCTCGCAGAGCTTCACGAAGGCGGCCGCGCCCATATTGTCGATGTAGCTCAGCGTGCCGCCGCTATAGGGCGCGAAGCCGAAGCCGATGATCGAGCCGACATCGGCCTCACGCGGATCGGTGACGACGCCTTCCTCATAGGTCTTGGCCGCTTCGAGCGCCTGGGTGACCAGGAGCCGGTGCTTCAGCTCCTCCATATCGATCAGCTCGGGCTCGAGCCGGTTTGCGGTCAACTCGGCGAGGCCGGGCCAGAGCCGCTTCGGGCCGGCTTCCGGATAGTCGTAGAAGCCCTTCTTGTTCTTGCGGCCGAGGCGGCCATGCTTCTCGACCATGTCGGAAAGCAGCTTCTCCTGCGCCGGATCGACGGAGGCGTCGCCGAGCTGTGCCTTCGTCGCCTTCAGCACCTTCCAGGCGAGATCGACCGCGACCTCGTCATTCAGCGAGAGCGGGCCGACCGGCATGCCGGCCTGCTTGCCGGCGGCCTCGATCATCGCCGGCGGCACGCCTTCCATCAGCATGAGGTGCCCCTCGCGGATGTAATTGCCGACGCAGCGATTGGCGTAGAAGCCGCGGGTGTCGTTGACGACGATCGGCGTCTTCTTGATCGCCCGGACATAGTCGAGCGCCATGGCGAGCGCCTTGTCGCCGGTCTTCTTGGCCTTGATGATCTCGACCAGCAGCATCTTCTCGACCGGCGAGAAGAAGTGGATGCCGACGAAATTCTTCGGGCGCTGGGAATGGGAGGCCAGGCCCGTAATGGGCAAGGTCGAGGTGTTGGAGCCGAAGATCGTCTTCGGACCGACCACGGCCTCGACCTTGGCGATCACCTCGGCCTTGACCTTCGGGTCCTCGAACACCGCCTCGATGACGAGGTCGCAGCCCTTGAGGTCGGCATAATCGGCCGAGGGCTTGATGCGCCCGAGCAGCGCGTCGCGGTCGGCGGTCTTGGCGCGGCCCTTCATGATCTGGTCGGAGACCAGCTTGTGCGAGTACGCCTTGCCCTTCTCAGCCGCCTCGATGTCGCGGTCGACGAGCACGACCTCAAGGCCGGCATTGGCGGTGACATAGGCGATGCCGGCGCCCATGAAGCCGGCACCGATGACGCCGACCTTCTTGAGCTTGGAGGGCGGCACGTCGGCCGGGCGGCGGGCGCCCTTGTTGAGTTCCTGCATCGAGACGAAGAGCGAGCGGATCATCGAGGCCGCCTCCTTCGTCCTGAGGA
>JAEXUU010000675.1 GCA_023452965.1 Pseudomonadota bacterium
TGCGCTCGGCGATCGGCCGGCACTCCTCGTCCTTCCGCATCCAGGGCGGCGGGGCAGGGGCCGGCACGGGCAGGTCGAGATTATGCGTCCGGTAGGAGTAGCGGATCGGCGGCCAGAGCGCCCAGCCATGGGCCGCGATCTCCTTGGCGATGACCGGGTCGCGATAATCGGTGGTGGCGAGGAAGCCGCCGAACTTCTCCTCCGGATAGTTCACCACCACCGGGAACAGCGTCTCGCCCTTGTAGCGGACGATCAGCGGCCGGTCGTTGGCGATGAACTCGGCGAAGAGCGAAAGCGCGAACAGGGTGAGGAAGATCCAGAGCGACCACCAGCCGCGCTTGTTGGCCTTGAAGTTGTTGAGGCGGCGCCGGTTGATCGGCGAGAGCTTGAGCCAGCCTTGTTGCGCCGTGGCCGGCGCGCTTGCTGGCGCGGCGCTGCGCAGGGCAGGCGGCGGAACGTCGAGCAGCGTGTCGCCCATCTCAGGCCTCCCGCGATTCGAAGTCGATGCGCGGGTCGACCCAGGCATAGGTCAGGTCGGTGATCAGGTGCACGACGAGGCCGATCAGCGAGAAGATGTAGAGATTGGCGAAGACGACGGGGTAGTCGCGGTTGACGATTGCCTCGAAGGAGAGGAGCCCGAGCCCGTCGAGCGAGAAGATCGTCTCGATCAGGAGCGACCCCGCGAAGAGCGCGTGCACGAAGGCGCCGGGGAAGCCGGCGATGACGATCAGCATGGCGTTGCGGAAGACATGGCCGTAGAGCACGCTGCGCTCGGACAGCCCCTTCATCCGGGCGGTCAGCACATATTGCTTCCTGATCTCGTCGAGGAAGGAGTTCTTGGTCAGAAGGGTCGAGGTCGCGAAGGCTCCCAGCGCCATCGCGGTCACCGGCAGGGCGATGTGCCAGAGATAGTCGAGCACCTTTTCGAGCGGGCCGAGCTGCGCCCAGTTCTCCGAGGTCAGGCCGCGCAGTGGGAAGATCTGCCAGAACGAGCCGCCGGCGAAGAGCACGATCAGGAGGATCGCGAACAGGAAGCCGGGGATCGCGTAGCCGACGATCACGACCGCGCTGGTCCAGGTGTCGAAGCGCGAGCCGTCCTTGACCGCCTTGCGGATGCCGAGCGGGATCGAGATCGCATAGGAGAGCAGCGTCATCCACAGCCCGAGCGTGATCGAAACCGGCAGCTTCTCCTTGATCAGCTGCAATACCGGCGCATCGCGGAAATAGCTGCGGCCGAAGTCGAAGGTCGCATAGTCCTTCAGCATCTTCAGGAAGCGCTCATGCGCCGGCTTGTCGAAGCCGAACTGCTTCTCCAGTTCCTTGATGAAGGCGGGGTCGAGCCCCTGCGCGCCGCGATAGGCGGAGCCCGCATCCATCGACTGCGCCCCGGCATCGCCGCCGGAGCCGCCGCCGACACGGTCGGCCGCGCCGCCGCTGTTCGGGTTCTGCAATTGCGAGATCACGCGCTCGACCGGGCCGCCCGGCGCGAACTGCACGATGACGAAGGAGATCAGCAGGATGCCGAACAGGGTCGGCACCATCAGCGCCAGGCGCCGGGCGATGTAAGCCAGCATCAGCCCTTCCCGATCCGCTTCGCCTTTTCGGGATCATACCACCAGATCGCAGGTGCGCCGGAGGAGTATTTCGGCTTGGTCTGCGGCCGGTCGTACATGTCCCAATAGGCCAGCCACTCGCTGGCATTCCACCACATCGGGATCCAGTAGCGCCCGGCCCGCAGAAGCCGGTCGAGGCACTTCGCCGCGACGACGACCTTGGCGTAGCTGTCGGCCTGGCCGATCTTGTCGAGCATCGCGTCGATCGCCGGGCTCGAAATCCCGCCCACATTGCGCGAGCCGCGCGTCTTGGCCGCTTCCGAGCCGTAGACGACGCGCAGCGAATCGCTGGGGATCGCGCTGCCGCTCATCGCCCGGCTGATGATGTCGAAGTCGAACTCGTCGAGCCGGCGCTGATACTGCGCGCCGTCGACGATGCGCGAGGTCGCGTTGATGCCGAGCCGCTTGAGGTTGGCCTGGAAGGGCTGCGTATGCGGCTGCAGCGAAGGGGTGGAATCGAGGAATTCGATCTCGAAGGGCTGGCCGTTCGGCAGCTTCAGCACGTTGCCGTCGCGCTTGCAGCCGGCTGCGCGCAACATCTCGTCGGCGCGGCGCAGCAGGGCGCGGTCGCTGCCCGAGCCGTCGCTGACCGGCGGCAGGAAAGGCTCGCCGAAGACCTCGTCCGGCACCTTGCCGCGGAAGGGCTCCAGCAGGGCAAGCTCCTCCGGCGAGGGCATCCCTACAGCCTTCGAATCCGAATTCTCGAAATAGGACGTCGCCCGCGAGAAGGACGAGAACATGATGTTCTTGTTGGTCCACTCGAAATCGAAGGCGAGGCCGAGCGCTTCGCGGATGCGCGGGTCGGCGAACTTCTCGCGCCGGAGATTGTAGATCCAGCCCTGCGAGCCGATCGGCTCGGTCTTCGGCAAGGCTTCCTTCTTGACCTTGCCTTCCTTGATCGCCGGGAAGTCGTAGCCGGTCGCCCAGATCCGCGAGGTGAATTCCTCCTGGAAGGTGATCACGCCGCTCTTGAACGCCTCGAAGGCGACCTGCCGGGCGCGGAAATACTCCCAGCGTACGCGGTCGAAATTATTGGTGCCGACATTCACCGGCAGATCCTTGGCCCAGTAGTCGGGCACCCGGTCGAACTCGATGAAGCGGCCCTGCTCGAAGCGTCCGACCTTGTAGGCGCCCGAGCCGAGCGGCGGCTCCAGCGTCGAGGCCTCGAAATTGCGGGTCGACCAGAATTTCTCGGAGAACACTGGCAAGCCGGCGACGATCAGATGCAGGTCGCGGCTGCGTTTCGGCGAGAGCTTGACCACCACGAACTCGTCCGTTTCGGCGGTGGCCGATTCCATCTCGTTCAGGATCAGCCTGTAGCTCGGATGGCCCTTGCTCTTCAGGATGTTGAGCGAGAAGGCGACATCGCCGGCCGTGACCCGAGAGCCATCGTGGAACTTTGCCTCGGGCCGCATGCGGAAGCGGTAGGTCAGCTTGTCCTGCGAGACGGCGACGCTCTTCGCCAGCAGGCCGTAGAGCGAGCCGGGCTCGTCGCCCGAGCCGGCCATCAAGCTGTCGAAGCAGGCATCCATGCCGGCGGCACCGTCGCCCTGCAGCACATAGGTGTTGAGGGTGTTGAAGGTGTCGAAGCTCTGGTTGCCGCCGGCGCGCTTGATCTGAACGGTAAGCGAGCCGCCCTTGGGCGCGTTCGGATTGACATAGGCGAAATGCGGGAAGTCCGGCGGCAGCGCGAGTTCGCCGAAGGTCGAGAGACCATGGACCTCCGTCTCCTGCGCCAGAGCGAGCCCGCCCGGCAGGCTCGCGGCTCCGACCAGGGCGCCACCGGCCTCCAGCAGCCTGCGACGAGTGATCCGCACAGCCATTCCGTCCCCCTTGCGATTCGTGCCCTGATTATCCCGTCGGAGCGGGCCAAGGCCAGCGCCATGCGCATACGCCGGCATGGTGACGGCATTTGCATGGCGACCACAAGCAAAAGCCGGGCTTTTGGCCCGGCTCGAAAATTCGCATCGGTGCTAAAGACTGCCGCCGGATCAGGGCTTCGGCAGCGGCTTCGGCGCGTCGGCTAGCGTGTTGAGATAGGCGACGACATCTGCGCGGGTGTCGGGCTTGCCGAGGCCGGCGAAGGCCATGGTGGTACCCGGCATGTAGGCCTTCGGGCTCTTCAGGAAGCCATCGAGCTGTCCGGCTTCCCACTTCTCCGAAGCCTTGCCCTTCATCGCGGCCGAGTAGCCGAAACCTTCGACGGAGGCCTTGTTGCGGCCATAGACGTCGAACAGATGCGGGCCGACCTTGTTGGCGCCGCCCTTCTCGAAGGTGTGGCAGGCCTTGCAGGCGCCGACGGCCTTCTCGCCCTTGGCCGGATCCGCCTTGGCGAGGCGCACCGCGATCGGCTCGTCGGCCGCAGCAGCCGGGGCAGCGGCGCCGCCGGCAGCGGCCGGCTCCAGGCTCGGCAGGTCGAAGCCGGGGATGGCCGGCTTCTTCGGGGCGAAGACGATGCCGGCGCCCATGTTCAGGGCCATTACGACGAGCAGCGTCGAGAGGCCCGCGCCGGCGATCTTGTTCAGTTCGATATTCATCGTCTCGGGACTCCCGGCCTCGCCGCGCGCGAAGCAAGATAGCGCTCTGGCCGGAGGCTCGCGCACTCCGGCACTCGCAGGCTGCTTAACCGCTTTGCGCGCTGCATTGCAACTCGTATAAGCACGCACCGCTTTGAGACCATTTGACGCTTCCGCCGAGCAAGCCCGCCACGATGCCAAATCCGCTGATCCTGATCCCCGCCCGCATGCAGGCGACCCGCCTTCCGGGCAAGCCGCTGGCCGACATCCTGGGCGAGCCGATGATCGTGCGGGTCTGGCGCCGGGCGATGGAATCGGGCGTCGGCGAGGTTGTGGTTGCGACCGACGAGGCCCGCATCGTCGAGGCGATCGAGCAGGCAGGCGGCAGGGCGGTGATGACCAGCCCGGCGCACCAGACCGGCTCCGATCGCATCAAGGAAGCCGCCGATATCGTCGATCCCGAACGCCGGCACGACATCATCGTCAACGTCCAGGGCGATTTCCCGACCCTGGCGCCGACCGCGATCGCCGCCGCGGTGGAGCCGCTCGCCGATCCCGCCGTCGACATCGCGACGCTGGCCGGCGAGATCACCGACGAGGAAGAGAAGACCGCGCCGAGCGTCGTCAAGCTGATCGGCAGCGAGATCTCGCCCGGCCGCATGCGCGCGCTCTATTTC
>JAEXUU010000140.1 GCA_023452965.1 Pseudomonadota bacterium
GAGCTGAGCGCCGCCGAAGCGGCGTTCCAGCGTGTCTTCGAGGCCGAATTGCTGGCGGCCGAGCCGGCGGGCGACGACCCGGACTCTGCTTCGGATAGCCAATATCTATCTGACGCCCCGCTCAAAGCGCTCTAGCCTTCGCGGGAACCAGATCGAGAAGGCCGTGCCTGCAATGAAACGAGAAATCATCGAAGTCCCCGTCATCTCCGAGGCGATCCGCCGGCTGGGCGCCCCGACCTCGGCGCTGGCCCGCGCCGGCGACCTGCTCTTCACCTGCGGCATGCCGCCGATCGACCTCGTGACCGGCGAGATCGTCACCGGCGATATCGAGACCCAGACCCGTGCCGCGCTCGATGCGCTCGACGTCGCGCTGCGCCATGGCGGCTCCTCGCTCGACGCCGTGGTGAAGGCGACCGTCTACGTCACCGACCCCGCCCTGATGGCAGGCGTCAACGCCGTCTACCGCACCCGCTTCGCCGACGGTTTCCCGGCCCGCACCAGCCTCGCCATCAAGCCCTGGCCCCTGCCCTTCGATATCGAGATCGAGTGCGTCGCCACGATCGGCTGAAGCGCCTCGCACCGGAACGCAAAGGGCTCGCCAGGCAATGCCTGGCGAGCCCTTTTTTGTTTGAGTTGCCGCTGCCTTAGCGGTCGGCGCGCGCGACGACCGCCTGGAGCAGCACGTTGAGGCCGGGCTCGAGATCGTCCCGGTCGCAGTTTTCCTCGTTATTGTGGGTAATGCCGCCCTTGCAGGGCGCGAAGATCATCGTGGTCGGGGCATGGCGCGCGACGAAATAGGCGTCGTGCCCGGCCTGGCTGAGGATGTCCTGCGTCCGGTAGCCCATGGCCAGCGAGGCGCTGCGGACCTGGTCGATCAGCTCCGGAGCGAAGATCGCGCCGCCCCAGTTCCAGACGTCGAGGATCTCGGCGCTGCAGCCGGCACGGGCTGCCGCCTCGCCGACGGCGCGGCGCATGCGCTCGGCCATCACCTGTGCGGTTTCCGGGTCGGCGTGGCGGACATCGCAGACCGTCTGGGCCCAGTCGGAGAGGATACCCGGCTTGTTCGGCCAGGCGATCAGCCGTGCCGCCGTCGCCTTGCCGCCGCTGCCGGCATATTCCCAGCCGAGCTCGTCGACGGCGACCAGCAGGCGCGCACCCGCAATCAGCGCGTTCTTGCGCCGCTCCATCGGCCATGGGCCGGTATGGGCGGTCTCGCCACGGAACTCGACCAGCATGCCGGTGCTCGGGAAGCCGCCGGTAACGACGCCGACCTGCATGCCGTCGCGATCGAGATAGTAGCCCTGCTCGATATGGAACTCGAAATAGGCGTCGAAGGCGTGCGGCTTCTCCTCCATCTCGCCGAGATAGCCGATCCGGGCCAACTCCTCGCCGATCGACTTGCCGTCATCGTCGCGACGCTCGCGCGCCCATTCGAGGCCATAGGCGCCGACGAAGCAGCCGGAGCCGACCATGGGCGGCGAGAAGCGGCTGCCTTCCTCATTGGTCCAGTTGACCACCTCGAGCGGCCGGCGGGTACGATGGCCGAGCGTATCGAGCGCGCGGCAGACTTCGAGCCCGCCGAGCACGCCGGCGATGCCGTCGAAGCGCCCGCCATTCACCTGCGTGTCGAGATGGCTGCCCATCACCACCGGCGGCAGGCTGTCGTCGAGGCCCGGGCGACGCGCGAAGATGTTGCCCATGCCGTCGATCCGGACCTTAAGCCCGGCCTCGCGGCACCAGCCGACGAACTCGTCGCGCATCTGCTTGTCGGCATCGCCGAGCGCGAGACGCGAAAGGCCGCCCGGCCGGCCGCGGCCGATCTCAGCCGAACGCTCAAGGGTCGCCCAATAGCGCTCGATATCGACGCGCGCAGATGCTGGCAGTGCCATCACACTCTCCTGACTATCTGGATATTCTCAGTGGCCGAACAGGCGCGCCGGGCCGAGCACGATGCCGGGGAACAGCACCATCAGCAGCAGCACCGCCACCATCGAGCCGATGAACGGCAGCAGGTAGCGGAACGAGGCCGACATCGGGATTCCGCCGACCCGGCAGGCCGCCATCAGGTCGATGCCGAGCGGCGGCGTGTTCGCGCCGATCGCGAGGTTCACCGTCAGCAGCACGCCGAAGAACACCGGATCGATCTGGTAGGCGCGCAGGATCGGCACGAAGACCGGCGCCAGGATCAGGATGATCGCGATGGTCTCCATGAAAGTGCCGAGGATCAGCAGCACGCCCATCATCAAGAGGAGCGCGACGGTGGCGCTGTTCGTCGCCGAGGAAATCGCGTTGACGATCAGCTGCGGCACCTGCTCGGCCGCCAGGATCCAGCCGAAGATGCTGGCGCAGGCGATGACGAAGAGGATCGAGGCCGAGCTCTCGGCCGTCTGCTTCACCAGGTTCCAGATCAGCGGAAAAGTCAGCTTGCGGTAGATCAGGCCGCCGACGATCAGCGCATAGAGCACGCCGATGCCGGCTGCTTCCGTCGCCGTGAAGATGCCGCCGCGGATGCCGCCGATGATGATCACCGGGCCGAGCAGGGCGAGCGAGGAATCCTTCAGCGCCAACCAGAGCTCGCGCCAGTTGAAGGCCTCGCCGCCGCGCCAATCATTCCGGCGGGCAATGATGTACGCGACGATCATCAGGCCGAGGCCGGTCAGGATGCCGGGGACGATGGCAGCGACGAAGAGCGCGCCGATCGAGGTGTTGGTGGCTGTGCCGTAGACGATCAGCACGATGCTCGGCGGGATCACCGTGCCGAGCGAGCCGGCGCAACCGAGCAGCGAGCAGGAGAAGCCGGTGTCGTAGCCACGCTCCTTCATTGCCGGCAGCATCATCGTGCCGATCGCCACGACGTCGGCGACGCCGGAGCCCGAGAGCGCGCCGAACATCATGCAGCCCATCACCATGACGATGGCGAGGCCGCCGCGGGCGCGCCCGACGATGGCACTGCAGAGCCGAATGATGCGCGGCGTCAGGTCGCCATGGAGCAGCAACAGGCCGGCGAGCAGGAAGAGCGGAATCGCGAGCAGGGTGAAGGAGTCGATGCCGGCGAGAACGCGCTGCGCCACGACGATCATCGGCGCGAGGTCCGACACCAGGAGGTAGACGACCGAGGCGAGGCCGAGTGCGACCGCGATCGGCGCGTCCAGCGCCACGAGCACGGTGAAGCTGGCGAGCAGCAGGGCAAGTCCGAGCGTCACGAGGCGCGCTCCTTCAAGAGGGGCAGGAGGATGACGATAGCCGAGAGGCCGGCTCCGATCGGCAGCGCCACATAGACGACGGCATTGGGGATCTGCAGCGCGGTCGTCAGGCTGTCGAGGCCGGCTTCGGTCAGCTGCCAGCCGGTATAGGCGAGGATGGCGAAGAACAGCGCGGTCAGCAGCCGGGCGACGGTCTCCAGCTTGCCCCGCAGGCTCTCATTGCGCACCAGGAGTGGCAGCAGGCCGGCATTCAGATGGCTGGCGCGGACCGTCGCCGGCACGAGGCCGATGAAGACGCTCCAGACCAGCAGGCTGCGCGGCAGCTCCTCGGACCAGTACGGCGTCGTGCCGAGAAGATAGCGCCCGAGGGCGACATAGACCACGACGGCGCTGAACAGCGCGACGCCGATGGAGGAGACGGCCAATGTCAGCCGGTCGACGATGTCGACGCCGCGGGCGAGCGCGCTCCTGGGCGCGGCAGGCGATGAGTCGGGGGTCACGAGAGCCTCTCCTCGGCGGGATTGGGATCGCCGGAAGGCGAGACGCCGCCAGGCCTTCACCTGGCGGCGTCCTGCCGGTCCGCGATTGCGGAGTTACTTGCGGTACTTGTCGAGCAGCGCCATCAGCGCCGGGCCGTACACCGCTTCCTGCGACTTCCAGACCGGCTGGACCGCGGCGATGAACGGCGTCGGGTCGACCTTGTTGACGGTCATGCCCTTGGCGGTCAGTTTCTCGACCAGCTGCTGGTCGGAGGCGGTGACCATCTTGCGCTGCTCGTCGCGCCACTTGGCGGCGGCGGCCAGCACTGCTTCCTTGTCGGCCGGGCCGACCTGATCCCAGATCCGCTTGCTAACCACGAGGCAGGCCGCGCCCCAGACGTGGCCGGTAAGGGCGACGTACTTCTGGACGTCGGCGAAGGACGAGGAATCGATGATCGAGAGCGGGTTTTCCTGCGCGTCGAACACGCCCTGCTGCAGCGCCGAGTAGAGTTCGCCGAAGGCGAGCGGAGCCGGCTCGGCGCCGAGCGCGCGGAAAGTGTCGAGGCGCACCTTGTCGGGCGTCACGCGGATCTTCACGCCCTTCAGGTCTTCCGGCTTGTTGACCGGCGCCTTCTTGGTGGTGATGTGGCGATAGCCGTTCTCCCACCAGCCCAGCACCACGATGTTCTTGGCCGCGAGCAGCTTGGCGAGCTCGGTGCCCATTTCGCCATCGAAGGCGGCGAAGGCCTTCTCGCGGGTCGGCCAGGCATAGGGAAGCTCGACGATGCCCATGCGCGGCTCGATCGGCTGGAACGAGCCGCTGCCGATCACTCCGCCCTGCATCGTGCCGATCTGCAGCCCTTCGACGACATCCTTCTCCGTGCCGAGCTGGCCCGACGGGAATATCTGGATCGTGACGCGGCCTTCGGTCGCCTTGGCGACATCTTCGGCGAAGCCCTTCGCCGCGAGGTTCCAGCTGTGGTTCTCGGCGAGCACATGGCCGAGCCGGATCTGGACCTTGTTC
>JAEXUU010000258.1 GCA_023452965.1 Pseudomonadota bacterium
TGCTGGACCAGCTTCACGCCGGAGCGGACCTGCTCGCTCGAATTGCCGATCAGCTCCTTGATCCCGTTGGCGGATTCGCTCGAACGCTTGGCCAGCGCCCGGACCTCAGACGCGACCACGGCAAAGCCCCGGCCGGCATCACCGGCGCGGGCCGCCTCGACGGCGGCATTGAGCGCGAGCAGATTGGTCTGGAACGAGATCTCGTCGATCATCGAGATGATGTCGGCGATCGCGGTCGAGGCCTGCTCGATCCGGCCCATCGCCGTGACCGCATCGGCGACGATGGCGCCGCCGCGCGAGGCCACGGTCTTGGCCTCGTCGCCCAGCGCCGCCGCCTGCCGCGAAATGCCGGCGCTGGTCTTGATCGAGGCCCCGAGCTCCTCGGTGGTCGCCGCGGTCTGCTGCAGGCTCGACGCCTGCGCCTCGGTCCGCTCGGCGAGGTTGACGCTCTCCGAGGCGATCCGGTCGGCAGCGGCCGCGACCTTTCCGGAAATCCCGCCGACAGCGCCGATCACCTGCGCCATGTTGTCGAGGAGTTCGTTGATGCCGTTGCAGAGATCGGCGACCTCGCCCTCCTTGCCAGCCATCGGGATGCGCTGGGTCAGGTCGCGGTCCTTCGCCCGGCCGATCACGCCCTGCGCCTCCGCCACCGCCTGGGCGAGCTGGCGCGCCGCCTTCTGCTCGCTGATGTCGGTGGCGTATTTCACCACCTTGGTCGGCTGCCCCTTGGCGTCGAAGATCGGATTGTAGCTCGCCTGGATCCAGACCTCCCTGCCGCCCTTGCCAAGGCGCAGATACTGGCCGGCATCGTATTCGCCGCGGCCGAGCTTCTGCCAGAAGGCGCGATACTCCGGCGAGCTGCGATAGGCCGGCTCGCAGAACATGCCGTGATGCTGGCCCTTGATCTCGGCGAGCGAATAGCCGGTGACGGCGAGGAAGTTCTCATTGGCGTCGAGGATCGTGCCGTCGAGCGAGAACTCGATCACCGCCATCGCCTTGCGGATCGCCCCGAGCTGCCCGGCCATGTCGGCCTCGCGGTTCTTCTGCGCGGTGATCACAGTCGCGAACTTGATCACCTTCACCGGCCTACCGCCGGTATCGAGGACCGGGTTGTAGCTTGCCTCGATCCAGAGTTCGCTGCCATCGGCCGCCATCCGCAGGAATTGACTGGCCTGGTATTCGCCGCGCGCCAGCTTCGCCCAGAACTCCCTGTAGTCGGCGCTGGCCGCCTCCTCCTTCGTCACGAACATGCTGTGGTGGCGTCCGCGCACCTGCTCCAGCGTGTATCCGACCGCCGCAAGGAAGTTCTCGTTGGCGTCGAGAATGGTTCCGTCCAGCTTGAATGAAATCACCGCCATCGAGCGGCTGAGCGCCGCCATCTCACCTTCGAGCTCGCGGCGCGAAGCGGCGCCCGCAAATGGATTTAGCCGCATGCCCGTCCCCTTGCATTCAGCACCGCGGACCCCGATCCGCGAAAATAGAGGATAGACGACGACGGTTTACGGGCAGCTAAGGGACTCGGAAATCAACGCAATAACCAAATCGTGATCGAACAAATACTTCGGAATGCAAAGTAAATATAACACCAAACGCAAACCGAGACGAAACCAACTATAAAATACAACGAGACTTCACCGCACCGCTGACATGGTCGCTATAAAGACAATCGCGCATCAAGCGAGAGAATTGCAGATTTTAAAGACTTTAAACAACACGCAAACATGCGTGCCAACCGACACAAGATCGCCTTATACGTTAACGGGGGAGACCATTCCCCTGCGCAACCGGCAACTGTTCCGGCCTGCGTCGTTCGCGGGAGTTCAGCCCTTCAGCCGGGCGCGCTCCGTCTCGACCATCGCCTGTACCGCCGCGACAGCCTGCATCAACTTTTCCGGATCGCGCGAGCGCACGACGAGATTGGTGTCGGGCCCGGTCTCCGACCAGAACGGATAGGAGCCGATCGTGGTATCGGGATGGGCGGCGGCGATCGCCGCGAGCGGCGTTCCGATATCGCCCTCGCGCAGCCCGGCGCGCACCGTCTCGGAGAGGATCTTGACGCCGGTCTTCAGGGTCGGCGCGACGACGTCGAGCATCGCTTGCATGATCGCCGGCACCCCGGCCATGACATGGACATTGCCGATGCGGAAGCCCGGTGCCTTCGACACCGAATTGGCGATCAGGTCGGCCCCGGCGGGGATGCGCGTCATCCGCATCCGGGCCTCGTTGAGCTGGTCGGGCGGGAACCGTTCGGACAGCATGGCGACGGCGCGCGGGTCGTAGTCGATCGAAACCCCGAAGGCGCAGGCGACGGCGTCGGCCGTGATGTCGTCATGCGTCGGGCCGATGCCGCCGGTGGTGAAGACATAGGTATAGCGCGCGCGGATCGCGTTCAGCGCCGAGACGATCTCGTCCATAAGGTCCGGCACGACCCGGACCTCGCGCAGCTCGATGCCGATATTGGTCAGGAATTCGGCGATGTAGCCGATGTTCTTGTCCTTGGTGCGCCCCGACAGGATCTCGTCGCCGATGACCAGGATCGCGGCGGTGACCGGTGGCTCGAAAGCCTTGTTCGATGGCGCGCTCATGGCAGACTCCTTCAGTATCGAAGCGGAGAATGGCGCCGCCTGCGCGGCAATGAGCTAAGCGCCTTGCGCCCGGCCACTCAAGCGCCGTTCGGGACGGAACCGCCATGCGCGGAAAGGTGGATCAGGACGTCTTGCGCTCGTAGACGAGGTTGAGCCGGGTCTGGGCCAGCAGGCGGTACCCCTTGGCCTCCAGCAGGGCGGGAAGATCGACCTGCCAGCGGGCACGCGAATCCTCGATGATGATGAAGCCGGGCCAAAGCGCCTCGGGCGCATCCCGCAGGAACGGCTCGAGGATCAGGTCCTCGGCGCCCTCGACATCGAGCTTGATCGCATCGAGCTTCTCATAGCCCTCGCTCTGCATCAGCGCGAGCAGCGTCGTCGCCGGCACGCGCACCGAGGTCGAGGTGCTGGAGCGCAGGAGACGAACGCTCGATTCCCCCTTGTTGGCGGGATCGAGGAAGAGCGTCAGCTCGCCCGGCTTGTCGGCAAGCGCGCAGGCCACCGCCTTGACCGTGCCGAACGGATTGCGGGCGATGTTGTAGGTCAGCCGTGCGAAGATCTCCGGCTGCGGCTCGACGGCGAGGATGCGGGCCCGGCGCCCTGCCCTGGCGGCGACGAACAGCGAATAGGCCCCGATATTGGCCCCGATATCGATAAAGCAGAACCCCTCGCCGATCCGCGCCGCGAGCAGTTCGCGCTCCTGCGCATCGAAATATTGCGGCGTGAACAGCACGCGCTTCTCGCAGACATTGCCGTCCGGATAGAGGCGCATCTGGGCGCCCAGCGCCTCGATGTCGACCGGCCGCCCCTTCAGGGTCCTGAGGCCGAGCCGGCGCAGCGCGAAGGCGAACTTGCGCCCGAGAAAGGAGCCGGAGGCGCGGCGGGTGCGCGCGATGATCCGCGCAACCAGCCCCTGCGGCGCAAAGGTTCCGTAGGGCTGTTCCTCGCCCGACTGAATGTCATTAATTGCCATTGGCGCGCTGTACACGGCAAACCCGCCTGGCGCCAGCATTACCGCGGCGACCCGCCAGCTTGCACCCTTGGCCAAACCCAATAGATAAGGGTGTCAAGGAGCCCCTTTCGACATGACCCTCGATGAATCGATCGCGCGCGTGAGACGCGAAGCCGCCATCAAGCTGCACGGCGCCGAGGCCTTTCACGGCATGCGCAAGGCCGGGCGCCTGGTCGCGCAGGGCCTCGACATGCTGGCCGACGAGGTCCGGCCCGGCGTGACGACGCAGCGCCTCGACGACCTCGCCTTCCAGTTCGCCATGGACAACGGCGCCTATCCGGCGACCTTGTTCTATCGCGGCTACACCAAGTCGATCTGCACCTCGATCAACCACGTCGTCTGTCACGGCATTCCCGACGACAAGCCGTTGCGCGAAGGCGACATCGTCAACATCGACTACACGCTGATCCTCGATGGCTGGCACGGCGATTCCAGCCGGATGTTCGGGGTCGGCGATATCCCGCGCAAGGCCGAGCGGCTGATCGAGATCACCTATGAGAGCCTGCTGCGCGGCATCGCGGCCGTGCGCCCCGGCGCGACCACCGGCGACATCGGCTACGCCATCCAGCGCTATGCCGAGGGCGAGCGCTGCTCGGTGGTCCGCGACTTCTGCGGCCATGGCCTCGGCGAGGTCTTCCACGACGCGCCGAACATCCTGCACTATGGCAGCCCCGGCGAAGGCGCCGAGCTGAAGCCCGGCATGCTCTTCACCATCGAGCCGATGATCAATCTCGGCAAGGCGAGCGTGAAGGTGCTCTCCGATGGCTGGACCGCCGTGACGCGCGACCGCTCGCTCTCGGCCCAGTTCGAGCACACGGTCGGCGTCACCGACGATGGCTGCGAGATTTTCACGCTCTCGCCGGCCGGCCGCGACAACCCGCTCGCGCCGCGATAGCGCCCAGGGGCGCGGTCCGGCCGCATTGGCCGGACGCTCGGCTACAGCCCCAGCGTCGTCTCGAAGGTGCGCGCGAACCGTTTCGTCGCGACCTCGCGCGCATGCAGCTCGTCGTACCATTCGTCGGGTTTCACCGCCTTGCGCAGGTCGACATAGACGATGGCGCCGTTCGAGGTGTCGGCGAACTGCTTCAGCCTGATATTGAAGGCGTCGAGCATGACCTTGACGATTGCCCGGCAAAGATCGGCCTTGTGGACGGGATCGAGCCCCAGGAACTCCTCCATGGTCCGGCCGAGCCAGGCGCCGTTCTTCTGCGGCAGAACGCAGGCATAGCCATGGACCACAAGCTTGGTCGCGGGCGAGGTCCGTTTCACGATCGTGGCGATCTTGCGGTAGAGCGCCATGACGCGGTCGAGCGCGTCGACGAAGGCGTCCTTGACGTACCAGGCCGCATCGCCCGGCGCGGGATGGCCGACATCGTATTGCCGGACGAAGTCCTGGATGCGGCGGCCGCCGACGATGTCGTTGCCGCCGCCCGAGAACAGGAAATGCTTGAAGGCCTTCGTCTTCAGCGGCTCGACGAACTGGGCTGACGCGACCATGTCCTCGAGCGTGTCGCCCCATTGCGCGAGCGTGACGATCTTGTGCCGTTCGCCGAGGAAATCGACCAGGGTCCGCGGATAGACCAGCGGCAGGTCGAACCACGAATCGCCCTCGGCCAGGATGGTCGCGCCGGCCGCGGCGGCCGCCACCGCGCCCTTCGGCGTCGTCGCCTTGTGCGCGAAGGCGCCGGCGGTCGCGGCCCGCAGCGGGTCGAGAATGTCGATATCGCGCGCCAACGCGGTCGCTATGGCATTGGCGGATTGCGCGAGGCCGGCGGTGTCGACGGTCCGGCTGTTCAGCTTGAGCCCCGGCAGGAAAGGCGAGCCCGCCGCAGGGTCGATGACGAAATAGCGCTTGGCCTCCTCGCGAGAGAGCTCGCCATTCTGGACCTGCGCAACGAGACGCGACAGCAGAAGCTTCCTTGCCATTGCCCGCCCTCTGGTATTGCTTTGGGAAAAGCCAACCAGACGTTGCGTCACGTGTCAAAAAAACTGCAGGACAATAAAATCGACAATCAGGAGCCGCACCATCTCGGCCATCGCGAGCGGCTGCGCCAGCGCTTCCTCGAAGGCGGCGACGGCGCCTTGCCCGATTACGAGCTGCTCGAGCTGCTGCTCTTCCGCTCGATCCCGCAGCGCGACGTCAAGCCTCTGGCCAAGCAGCTGATCCAGCATTTCGGCTCCTTCGCCGAGGTGATCGGCGCGCCGGTCTCGCGGCTAACCGAGGTCAAGGGCATCGGCGAGAGCGTCGCGCTCGATCTCAAGATCGTCGAGGCCGCGCTGAAGCGGGCGATGAAGGGACAGGTCGCCAAGAAGCCTGTACTGTCCTCCTGGTCTGCGGTGATCGACTATTGCCGGCTCGCCATGGCCTTCGCCGAGCGCGAGCAGTTCCGCATCCTCTTCCTCGACAAGAAGAACGCGCTGATCGCCGACGAGGTGCAGCAGACCGGCACCGTCGACCATACCCCGGTCTACCCGCGAGAGGTGATGCGCCGGGCGTTGGAACTCTCGGCTACGGCCTTGATTTTAGTGCATAATCATCCATCCGGCGACCCGACACCGTCCGGCGCCGACATGCGCATGACCCGCGAGCTGGTCGACATCGCCAAGCCGCTCGGCATCGCCATCCACGACCACATCATCGTCGGCCGCGACGGCCATGCCAGCTTCAAGGGGCTCGGGCTGATCTGAGCACGGCCAGCGGCGACCAGAAGCGGCATTCCCCCTGACAAGCCCCTCGGCGCAATCCACCTGCAATCCCGCAGCATGAACTACCGATCCGCAGGCGAACTGCCCGCGGCGAAACGAACCGAAACGCGAGGTAACAAGATGGCGAAAGACACCGTGCCGTGCGCCGGCGGGCAGAAGCCGGATTTCTACGGAACGCAATCCGCGTTCGATGTCTTCACCAATGGCGCAGGCGCGAGGCGCTGCGGCCAAAGGATCGCATTTTCATGTTCGAGATCGAGCAAGAGACCTATTCGGTCGCTCAAACTATTCTAGGTGAACTGGCCACCAACCACGTCGCCATCGCGTCCGTGCTGGACGGAACGATCGACGGGAAGGTGTGGCTGGATCGACAGACGCAGCCCGAAGTCGCGCTCGTCGCCAATGGCGACACATATTTCCTGGCGGGCGATGCGGACTGCTCCGCGCAAACCCTGGCGGGCCTTCGGCAGATCATCCCTGACTGGGCTTATCTCTTCGTCGAGGCGCCCTGGCTTCCGCATCTCGGCCGGGTGTGGAGCAACGCGTTCGCGATCCGGCACCCGCGTGTCCGCATGGGGCTTGCCCTGAATGCACCGGTGAAGCCGTTCCTGCCGCCCGCGGGATTCGAGCTCGTGCCGATCGATCGCACCTTGTTCGACCGAAGACCCGGCAATCTGGAAGGGCTGGAAGACGAGGTCGAAGGCTGGCGATCTCCCGACGCCTTCTTCGAGGCCGCGGTCGGCTATTGCGCGCTCCACGATGGACGCATGGTCAGCCACGGCCTGACGGACAGCGTCAGCGGCACACGCTGCGAGGTCGGGGTCGGCACCCTGCCGGAATTCCGCAGGCTGGGCCTCGGACGCGCGGTGACCTCGGCAACGCTCGCAGAATGCGTCAGACGCGGCCTGCATGCCGTCGAATGGCACAGCCATACCTCGAACCGGGGGTCCCTGGCGATCGCTGCCGCGGTCGGCCTCGTCGAGCTGGACCGTCATGTCGCTCACAGCTGCAGCCTGCCTGCGGAAAACCCGGGCGATCTCGACACAGGGTACTGCCTGGAGCTGGCACGCCATTTCGAGAAGGCGGGCGAGGCCATCAACTGGTGCCGCTTCCATGCCGCGGGAGCCTGGGCGCTCGCCGGCGAGGACG
>JAEXUU010000708.1 GCA_023452965.1 Pseudomonadota bacterium
GCCCAGCGTCTTGCCGGCATAGCAGGGGATTCGCGAGATCGTCAGGAAGGCGATGCACAGGATGTAGAGGCCGACGAAGGGCGCGCCATAGTCCTGCACCGGGACGCCGATGAAATGCAGGTAGAGCGGCAGCATCGCGGTGATCGCGCCGGCCGGAGCCGGCATGCCGACGAAGAAGTTCTTCTGCCATTCCGGACGGTTTGGATCGTCGATCATGACGTTGAAGCGCGCGAGCCTGAGCGCCATGGCGCAGGCCAGCGTCAGCACCGCGATCCAGCCGAAGGATTTCAGGTCGTGCAGGACGAAGATCCACAGCACATAGCCGGTGGCGACGCCGAAATTGACGAAGTCGGAGAGCGAATCGAGCTCGGCGCCGAAGCGCGAGGTGCCCTTGAGCATCCGCGCCAGCCTTCCGTCGACTCCATCGAGCGCCGCCGCGATCAGGATGCAGATGGTCGCCGTCTCAAGCTTGCCCTCGACCACCAGCCGCATCGCGGTCAGGCCCAAGCAGAGTGCCAGCAGGGTGATGACGTTAGGCGCGATGAGCCTGAACGGGATCGGCTTGAAGCGCGCGCGCTTGGTTTCGACGCGTTCGGGTTCGAAAGGGGGGAAGAGATCGCTCATGCCAGCCGGAATACGCGGTTTTCAGGCGCCAGGCTAGGCGGGGGCGGCACGCCTTGCCCGGCCTGACCCGCGCATTCCCTGGAAAATTTCCCGGGCCTACGTTCCGCTCGGCCCGGGAAGGATGGCGCGATCTCAGATCGCGCGGAACACGCGGTCGGTGTCGTTGGCCGAGAGATCGGCCAGCACGGTTTCGCCGGAGATCATGGTCTGGCCCTCGCTGACCAGCGGCGTCACGCCCTGCGGCAGGTAGACGTCGACGCGCGAGCCGAAGCGGATCAGGCCGAAGCGCTCGCCGGGGGCGAGATGGTCGCCCTCCTTGACGAAGGGCACGATGCGGCGCGCGATCAAGCCGGCGATCTGCACGACGCCGACGATGCCGGCCTTGGTCTCGATCGCCAGCGCGTTGCGCTCATTGTCCTCGCTCGCCTTGTCGAGCTCGGCATTGAGGAAGAGGCCCGGCGTATAGGCCATCTTGGCGATCCGGCCCGAGACCGGGCTGCGGTTCACATGGCAGTCGAAGACGTTCATGAACACCGAGATGCGCAGCATCGGCTCGGGCGGCAGCTCGAGCTCGGGCGGCGGGAGGGCCGTGCCGATCTGGCTGATGCGCCCGTCAGCGGGCGAAACCACCAATCCTTCGCGCTGCGGCACGATGCGGACGGGATCGCGGAAGAAATAGCAGATCCATAGGGTGATCAGCGTGCCGAGCCAGCCGAACGCGGCCCAGAGCTGGCCGAGCACCAGCGTCGCGACGGCGCCGATGGCGATGAAGACATAGCCTTCCTTGTGGATCGGCACGATCAGCTTGCGGACGGAATCGACGAGCGACATTGGTGGCATCCTGTTGGTCTTGCTGGCGCACCGCGCCGTCATGGCCTTGCCTTCGCGGCCAGGTTGCGGCCGCCGGGGCAGAGGACGCTGTTTAGGGGCTCGCGGGCCGCTCGGAATGAGGCGTCTCTGACGCGGGCAGAATCAACGCCTTCAGACGACGGCCTGCGCAGCAGCCCTCCCGGCCGCGCGGCCCGAAAAAATGCAGCCGCCGAGGAAGGTTCCTTCCAGCGCCCGGTAGCCGTGGAGGCCGCCGCCGCCGAAGCCAGCCGCCTCGCCCACGGCATAGAGACCGGGCACCGGCGCGCCGTCCCCTCCGAGCACGCGGGAGGACAAATCAGTCATCAATCCGCCCAGGGATTTGCGCGTCAGGATGTTGAGCCTGACCGCGACCAGCGGGCCGTGGGCGGGGTCGAGGATGCGGTGGGGCTTTGCGGTGCGGATCAGCCGGTCACCGAGATAGGCGCGCGCGCCGCGTAGTGCCGTGACCTGGAGATCCTTCCCATAGGGATTGTCCGCGTCACGGTCGCGCGCCTCGATCTGCGTCCGCAGATGCGCCTCGTCGATCAGCCCGGCGCCGCCAAGCGCATTCATGCGCGCGACCATGCGCGAGAAATCGCTCTCGACGATGAAGTCCTCGCCCTTGTCCAGGAAGGCCTGGACCGGCGCCGGCATGCCGGCCCGGGCACGTTGGATGACCTGGCGCCAGCTCTTGCCGGTGAGGTCCGGGTTCTGCTCGGAGCCGGAGAGCGCGAATTCCTTGGCGACGATGCTGCGGCTGGTGACGAACCAGGAATGATCGAAGCCGCTGCGGCGCAGATGTTCCAGCGTGCCGAGCGTGTCGAAGCCCGGAAAGAGCGGCACCGGCAGGCGGTTGCCGCGGGCATCGAACCAGAGCGAGGACGGGCCGGGCAGGATGCGGATCGCGTGGGCCGGCCAGATCGGCGCCCAGTTGGCGATGCCCTCGACATAGTGCCACATCCGGTCACCGTTGATCAGCTTAGCGCCGGCACCTTCCGCCACCGCGAGCATCGCGCCGTCGACATGGGCCGGCACGCCCGACAGCATCCGCTTCGGCGGCTCGCCGAGGCGCCGCGGCCAGTTGCTCCGGACGAGTTCGTGATTGCCGCCAATGCCACCGGAGGCGACGATCACGGCCTGGGCCCTGATCGCGAAGCTGCCCGTCACCGTGCGGGCACTCGCCTGCCCGCGTTCGACCGCGCTCTCCTCCAGGATCTCGCCCTCGACGCCGTCGACGGTACCGCGGCTGCGGGTCAGGCCGGTGACACGGTGGCGGAAGCGCAGTTCGATCAGCCCCTCCGCTTCAGCCTCCGCGACGCGGCGCAGGAAGGGTTCGAGCACGCCGGGCCCCGTGCCCCAGGTGACATGGAAGCGGGGCACCGAGTTGCCATGGCCGGAGGCGAGATAGCCGCCGCGCTCGGCCCAGCCGACGACCGGAAACCAGCGCATGCCCTGTTGGTGCAGCCAGCTGCGCTTCTCAGCCGAAGCGAAGTCGAGATAGGCGTCAGCCCATTGCCTCGGCCAGTAATCCTCCTCGCGGTCGAAGCCAGCCGAGCCGAACCAGTCCTGGCTAGCCAGCGCCAGCGAATCCCTGATGCGCAGCCGACGCTGCTCGGGCGAATCGATCAGGAAGAGCCCGCCGAAGGACCAGTGCGCCTGGCCGCCGAGCGAGGCCCGCGGCTCCTGCTCGACGATGATCGTCTTGCGGCCGGCATCGGCGAGCTCGGCGGCAGCGACGAGGCCGGCGAGCCCGGCACCGACGATCACGACATCGGCGTCCTCAGCCATCTTCCCCCCTCGCCCGCCCCACGGCTTTCGCTTTGGCGCCGAGCTTGCCGAGAATTCGCGAAGCCGCAAGGGCCGCGGCGTCGCCGCCGGGGAACTCTCGCTGCGGCGACACGTTGCGCCTCTCAGTAACGAAGGACGATGACGAGGAGGAAGCCATGGCGAAGGCCGCAACGAAGCGGAAGGAAGACAAGCCGGCCAAGGCGGTGAAGGCGGCGACAAAGCAGCAGCGGCGCATCCAGAAGCAGATCGCGCGCGCCGACGCCCGGCCGAAGAAGCGCCGGGACAAGGCGAGCGAGAGCGGCGCGATGCAGGCCGGCGCCCGGCTCTACCCGGTGCCGCCCTTCGAGCGGCAGCATCAGGCCAAGCCGGGTTCGGAGGCCATCCTCGACCCTGCCCCGATGTACGACGCCCCGTTCTACAAGGGCTCGGGCAAGCTCGAAGACAAGGTCGCCCTGATCAGCGGCGGCGATTCCGGCATCGGCCGGGCCGTGGCGGTGCTGTTCGCGCGCGAGGGCGCCGATGTCGCCATCCTGCATCTCGGCGAGCATGAGGACGCCGCCACGACGCTCAGCGCAATCAAGGCGGAAGGCCGGCGCGGGCTGGCGATCTCAGGCGATGTGCGCGATGCCAGCTTCTGCCGCGATGCCGTCGCGCAGGTGGTCAAGGCGTTCGGCCGGTTCGACGTGCTCGTCAACAACGCCGCCTTCCAGGTCCACTCGCCGCGCTTCGAGGATCTCAGCGAGGAGCATTTCGACACGACGATCCGCACCAACCTGCACGGCTATTTCCATATGGCCCAGGCCGCCCTGCCCCATCTCGGCAGGGGTAGCGCGATCATCAATACCGGCTCGGTGACGGGGCTGGAGGGCAGCAAGAAGCTGATCGACTACGCCA
>JAEXUU010000289.1 GCA_023452965.1 Pseudomonadota bacterium
CTCCGGGCGAGGTCGCGGTCGAGGAGACCTTCGTCAACCGCGACCCGCAATCGGCGCTGAAGCTCGGCCAGGCGCGCGGCGTCGCGCTGGTGGTTCCGGCGCTGGCGGGGCTGGAGGTCGCCGAATATGCGGCGAACCTGGTCAAGAAGACGGTGGTCGGCGTCGGCCATGCCGACAAGAAGCAGGTGCAGGCGATGATCCGCGTGCTCCTGCCCAAGGCGGAGACAAGGAGCGCCGATGCTGCCGATGCGCTGGCGGTGGCAATCTGCCATGCCCAGCACCGCGGCGCCCGGGCGATGTTGGCGAAGTATCAGGCCCGGTAGGCGTAGAGCTCGGCATCCGGATCGCCCTTGCCGGTGAGGCCGGCCCGGACGATCTCGGCGCCGATGCGGCTATAGGTGATGCCGTTGCCGCCAAAGCCCATCACGGCCCAGCAGTTCTTCAACCCGGGCATCTCGCCGATCGTCGGCAGCCCCGTGGTGGAGGCGCCGAAGGTGCCGGCCCAGGCAAAATCGGCCCGCGTGTCGCGGCCGGGCAGCAGCTTGGCGAGCTTCTTCTGCAAGGTCGCAGTCTTGGCTTCGATCAGGCGGTCGCGTGCCTCTTCGTCGACGAAATCCTCGTCCTCACCGCCGCAGATCACGCGGCCATCGGGCGTGGTGCGCAGATAGAGATAGGGCTCGGAGGCTTCCCAGATGAAGCAGCGTTCAGGCCAGAGGCGGCGCGGCTGCGGGACGGTGGCGATCGCCCAGGTCGAGATCGCCTGATGCCCCTTGGGCTCGTGCCCGAACGGGATCTCGTAGCCGGTGCAGAACACGACATGGCGGCTGCTTATGCGTGCGCCGGCCTTCGTGCGCAGGACGACGGAACGCGGCCTGTCATCGATGTCGACGATCTCGACCGGGCTGGCGAGCCGCGCGCCGCGGGCGATCGCGATGCGCAGGAACGCGGCGGCGAGAGCGCGCGGATCGACCTCGATATTGTCGTAGCCGAGCAGGGCGGCCCGGCGCCCGATGCCGAAGCGCTCCTTGAGCGCGGCGGTGCCGAGAAAGGCGGTCTCGAATCCGGCGAGGCGGCGCGCCTCGCCCTCGCGGGACAGGGCCTCGGCGTCGAGCAGGTTGCCGGCGAGGTAGAGCGAATCGCGCTTACGCATCGGGGCGAGCGACAGGGCGCGGATGCGGGCGCCAAGCCCGTCCAGTGCCAGCCGCGAGCGCCGCCAGGCCCGGATCGCCGCCTCCTCGCCGATCTGGCGGGAGAGCTTGGTCAGGGGCTGGTCGATCTCGTATTGGAGGAGGGCGGTGCTGGCGACGGTCGAGCCACGGACCGGGCCGCGCCGGTCGACGATCAGCACGCCCAGCCCGGATTCGCTGAGCGCATCGGCGACCATGGCGCCCGAAATGCCGGCGCCGATCACCACGACATCGGCGTCCGCATCGCCAGCAAGCTCCCAGCCCGGCACGGAAGGCGCCCGCTTCTCCTGCCAGACCGAGCGGCCGGTCCGCAGGTCCCTCTTCTTCGTCAGCACGTCTTCTTCAGCACTTGGCGCCCCCCACTCCTGGTGGAGAACGCATGATCGCCGCGAATGATCCGCGCTGGCTGGAAGGGGCGATCATGCTAACAGGATGCATGATCGGAAAGCTAAAGGGCCTCATCGATTCGTATGGCGAGGACTTCGTCATCGTCGACGTTCAGGGCGTCGGCTATGTCGTGCAGTGCTCGTCGCGCACTTTGCAGCGTCTGCCCAAGACCGGCGAGGCTGCGGCGCTCTCGATCGAGACGCATGTCCGCGAGGATGCGATCCGGCTCTACGGCTTCCTGTCCGATACCGAGCGCGACTGGTTCCGCCTGATGCAGACGGTGCAGGGCGTCGGCGCCAAGGTCGCGCTGGCGATCCTCTCGACGCTCGAGCCCGGGGCGCTGGCGACGGCGATCGCGACCGGCGACAAGGCGGCGGTGGCTCGCGCATCCGGCGTCGGGCCGAAGCTGGCGCAGCGAATCTGCGCCGAGCTCAAGGACAAGGCTCCGGCCTTCGGCCATATCGATGCCGGCGTCGCCGAACTCGCCGGCGCGCTCGACGACAAGCGGCTGCCGCAACCGGTCGCCGATGCGGTCTCGGCCCTGGCCAATCTCGGCTATCCGCAGGCGCAGGCCGTGGCCGCGGTCGCGGCCGCTTCGCGGGCCGCCGGGGAGGGCGCCGGAACGGCGCAGCTGATCCGGCTCGGCCTGAAGGAACTGGCGAAATGAGCCGCGCGCCGGAACTGGTCCGTGAGATCGACGACAAGAGCGCCTTCCTGGCGCTGATGATGCGGCACTGGGGCTCGCATCGCATGATGATCGGGCTGAAGACCTATGACTGCGCCGAGATTCCGCTGCTCGGCCTGTTCACGGCCGCCGGCGAGCCGCTGGCACTGGCGAGCTGGGCTCCCGACGGCGACACCGCGGTGCTCTGCGCGCTGCATGCGCTGAAGCCCGGCGAAGGCGCGGCGGAGCGGCTGCTCGATGCGGTCAAGGCGGCGGCGAAGGCGCGCGGCGCCGTCAGGCTGCGGGCCATGCTGACCAATGACAACATGCCGGGCCTGGCATTCTACCAGAAGCTCGGATTCCGCTTCTCGGGGCTTTATGTCGAGGCGATCGATGCCTACCGCTCGGTGATCCCGACGATCATCAAGACCGGCTATCAGGGCCTGCCCGTGCGCGACGCGCTCGAATTGGAGATCGCGTTGTGAGTGAACCCCGGCGATTGGTGACGCCCGAGCGTCGCGACGACGACAGCGAGAGCTCGCTGCGGCCGCTTTCGCTCGCCGATTTCACCGGCCAGGCGGCGGCGCGGGCGAATCTGCAGGTCTTCATCAATGCCGCACGCACCCGCGGCGATGCGCTCGACCATGTCCTGTTCGTCGGGCCGCCCGGCCTCGGCAAGACGACGTTGGCGCAGATCGTGGCGCGCGAGCTCGGCGTCAATTTCCGCTCGACCTCCGGGCCGGTGATCGCCAAGGCCGGAGACCTCGCGGCTCAGCTCACCAATCTCGAAGAGCGCGACGTGCTCTTCATCGACGAGATCCACCGGCTCAATCCGGCCGTCGAGGAAATCCTCTATCCGGCGATGGAGGACTACCAGCTCGACCTGATCATCGGCGAGGGGCCGGCGGCGCGCTCGGTCAAGATCGACCTGCCGAAGTTCACTTTGGTCGGCGCGACGACGCGGGCCGGTTTGCTGACGACGCCGTTGCGCGACCGCTTCGGCATTCCGGTCAGGCTGCAGTTTTATACGGTCGAGGAATTGCAGGGCATCGTCGCGCGTGGTGCGCGGGTGCTGGGCGTGCCGATGTCGGATGACGGCGCCAACGAGATCGCGCGCCGGTCCCGTGGGACGCCCCGAATAGCGGGACGCCTGCTGCGACGTGTGCGCGACTTCGCGATCGTAGACGGCGATGCGATCGTCACTCGCAAGGTCGCCGACAAGGCGCTCAGTCTGCTTGAGGTCGACGGGATCGGCCTCGACCTGATGGACCGGCGCTATCTCACAATGGTCGCGGTGAATTTCGGCGGCGGTCCGGTCGGCATCGAGACCATCGCGGCGGCGCTCTCCGAGCCGCGCGACGCGATCGAGGAGATCATCGAGCCCTTCCTGCTGCAGCAGGGTTTCTTGCAACGCACGCCGCGCGGGCGCCTTTTGACCGCGCATGCTTTCCGGCATCTCGGCATGGCCGAGCCCAAGCGCGATACGGCGCAGTTCGGGTTGTTCGGCGATGAGGAGGACGAGGCGTGATCGGCAGGGGTAAGGCGCTGGCCCTGGCACTCGCGCTTTCCGGGCAGATCGCCATATCGGCCTCCCCGGTGCGAGCGGACGATGTCTCGCCGCGCGGGCCGGTCTCAGAGGCCTACGCCATCACCATCAAGACGCTGAAGGGAGCCGGGAAGCCCGCCTGGCGTCCGCCGCATCGCGACAGGCTGATGAGCCGGGAGCTTGCCGCGCTCTTCGCCCGCGACGACCTCTACCAGGAGGAGAGTGGCGATATGGGCCAGATCGGCGCCGATCCCTTCCTCAACGGTCAGGACGGCGAGATTAAGAAGCTTAGCCTGGACACCATCCCCGTCGCGCCGGGCAAGGCGACGGTCGTTGCCAGCTTCCGCAGCTTCGGCAAGCCCGTCACCGTCCAGTTCAGGATGGTGCGGGAGAATGGCGGCTGGCGCATCGACGACATCGTCGACCAGTTCGAAGGCAAGGACTACTCGGTCCGCGAGGCCCTGTCGCAGCCCTATGACTGCGGCTCGTTCATGGGCAAGCCCTGCAAGCGCTGAGGCGCGCCCCGCTCCGTCTACTGGCGCGCGAATTTGGACCGCTGCATGGCCGGAAGCTGGCCGGCATGATCGAGTGCGCCGGACGGCGCTTCGCGATCGCTCTCGATCGGCTGCATGCCCGCGTCGCGGTTGCGACTTTCCGGCCGGGTCGGCTCGGTGTCCGCCTTGCGCTTCCGATCCAGCGCCTTGCGGGCCTTGGCCTGCTGGGCCGCGTGTCGCAGCTTCTCCATCGATTTGGTCTCCGTCCGGTTGCCCGGTGATAACCTGTGGGCGGTGGCGAGGTTCCCTTGCGGCCGGAGCGGGCGGTTGTGGTCGCGCTGCCTTCGGGGCTAAAGCTCGCGGCACGCCCGCGAAAGGAAGCGCGGCTGTGCTCCCGGGAGCCGGCCGCCTGAGAGCCTCAATGACCGAATCGAACGCTGCGCCTGCCGGCCACCGGATTTCCGTCCGCGTCTACTACGAGGACACCGACTTCTCCGGCGTCGTCTACCACGCCTCCTATCTGCGTTTCATGGAGCGCGGCCGCACCGAGCTGATCCGCGCGCTCGGGATCGAGCAGCGCGAGCTGTTCGACGGCGATCAGGCGCTCGGCTTCGCCGTCCGGCGCATGACGATCGATTTCGTCAGGCCGGCGGTGATGGACGATCTCCTGACGGTGGAGACGCGTCCGACGCTGGCGCGCGGCGCCACAATGGAGCTCGACCAGCGCATCCTGCGCGGCGAGGAGGTCCTGATCACTGCGCAGGTCAAAGTCGCCTGTGTCGGTGGCGGCAAGGCGCGGCGCATCCCCGACGTGCTGCGGCACCGTCTGGGCCTCGAGATCGTCTGAGCGGGGCTGCTCGGACTGGCATCGACCCGGTCCGAGCGCCATGTTAGTGCCCGTAACATGAGCTGGAAACGCGACGAGCCCGGTCAGCCGCGGGGCTATCACCACGGCAACCTCAAGGAAGCGCTGATCCGCGCTGCGCTCGGCCTGATCGGCGAGAAGGGGCCAAACGGCTTCACCTTCGCCGAGGCGGCCCGCATGGCCGGCGTCAGCCCCGCCGCGCCCTATCGCCATTATCGCGACCGCGACGAATTGCTGGCCGATGTCGCGGTGCGCGGCTTCATCGCCTTCGAGGCCGCCCTGGCCAAGGCCTGGGATGGCGGCAAGCCCGATCCGGAAACCGCCTTCCACCGGCTCGGTCGGGCCTATCTCGCCTTCGCGCATGACGAGCCGGCCTTCTATTCGGCGATGTTCGAGGCCGGCGTGCCGCTTGATGCCAGCCCGGAATTGCGGGCCGCCGCCGACCGTTCCTTCCAGCAATTGCGCCAGGCCGCCGAGACGCTGATCGCGGCACTGCCTCAGGGCAAGCGGCCGCCGGCCCTGATGATGGCGCTGCATATCTGGGCGATGTCGCATGGCGTCGCCGCCCTGTTCGGCCGGGCCGATGGCGGCAGGCGGCCCTTGCCGATGTCGGCTTCCGACCTGCTGGAGGCCGGGATGCTGGTCTACCTCAAGGGCCTCGGCCTGCCGCCCGAGCAGGCTGGCTGAAGGCCGCACAGGCTTCGCCCAACGCGCACTGTCGTTCCGGCCAGCCCGGTCGCATCCCGGAAACGGTCCGCACATCATTCAGAGGGCTCAGGCATTGATCCCCGGGGCTGTGCGCGGGGGGCGGCTTGTCCGTGCCGACGGGGAGGCGACTCAGAATTTTCTGCGTCTCGTCTTGAAACGCTTGGCAGTCGCGGCCAGATATGTAAATGTGATTTACATTCACACGGTCGGCGTCCGCCGATCGGGGAGGTTGGCCGGCAGTGGCACCCGCCGCTGCCATCTGTTTCGAGAGGGAACGATGCCGATCGTCGCCAAGCTGGACGAATACGGAAAAGGAGCCTGGATCGCCTTTGCGGTGCTCGGCTTCATCATCTTCTGGCCCCTGGGTCTGGCGACCCTGGTCTTTCTGTTTTGGAGTGGACGCATGGGACATGGTTGCGGACAAGCGCATTACGAGCACCGGATGAGCCGCCTGCAGGACAAGATGGACCGCCTGCGCGATCGCATGGGCGGTGGGCAGGGCTGGGGCCGCTCCGGTTTCGGTGGCTGGGGTCGCGGCCCGTCCAGCGGCAACCGCGCCTTCGACGAGTACCGCGAGGAGACGCTGCGTCGCCTCGAGGACGAGCAGCGCGAATTCCAGGATTTCCTCGGCCGGCTGCGCATGGCCAAGGACAAGGCCGAGTTCGACGAGTTCATGAGCGAGCGTCGCCGGGGCACGCCGGAGGCGGAAGCCGGCGGCAACGCCTGACCGTCTGATCGCATCAGCGATCCCACAGCTTTCGCGGCCCGCTTCCCTCTGGGAGGCGGGCCGTTTTGCTTTCGCGACTCAGTAGCCGGCTCCGCGTTCCTGCAACGCGTCCTCGCGTCAAAGATGACCGGGGCCACCCCGGTCGGCAGAGCAGTATCGCGGCGGGCCGGCCGGGCCGGGTGCTTGGCGCAGCCCGCTGCATTGAAGCGGCTGGAACAGCGCGGGCCAGCGCTTGCACCTGCGCATTCACGCCCTTGCGCGCGCCGCCGGGATCGCAGGCAGGCCGACGCCATAACCCGATGTTAACCACGAGGACTGTTAAGGTTGACCGGGCCTTAATCCGAAACAAGGCCTTTGGCGCGCCGAATATCGCCGTTTGGCCCATCTTTCGCCGGATTCAGCGGCGATTGGTTCTGACGGCATATCCCCGGAGCGCAGATCGGGCGGCGGCGCGAACTTCGCGACGCGTCTAGCGGGCTGTGCGGAGTCGGTCGGATTTCGCATCGGCCAGGCAGAAGGATGACAGGATGAACCCCGCCGCGGAGGTCGCGCAGGTCGCGCCGCAGATCGACATGTCGTTCTGGTCGCTGTTCTGGCACGCGCATTTCGTCGTCAAGATCGTGATGATGGGCCTGCTCGCCGCATCGGTCTGGTGCTGGTCGATCATCGTCGACAAGACCCTGCTCTATCGCCGCACCCGCCGCGACATGGATGCCTTCGAGGAGGTGTTCTGGTCCGGCCGCTCGCTCGAGGAACTCTATCGCGAGCTCGCGAACCGGCCGGTCAGCGACATGGCCGCCGTCTTCGTCGCGGCGATGCGCGAATGGAAGCGCTCCTTCGAGAATGGCGGGCGCTCGGTCGCAAGCCTGTCGCAGCGAATCGACAAGGTGCTCGTCGTCACCATCCAGCGCGAGGCGGAGCGGCTGGAATCGAAGCTGCTCGTGCTCTCCACCATCGCTTCGGCGGCTCCGTTCATCGGCCTTTTCGGGACGGTCTGGGGCATCATGAACTCCTTC
>JAEXUU010000711.1 GCA_023452965.1 Pseudomonadota bacterium
GCCGCTTCAGGCGCAAAGGGCGGTTCCGGCCGCCGGGGCCGGCGCGGACGCCGCCACGGCGCCATCGCCGAGATCAACATGACGCCGTTCATCGACGTCATGCTGGTTCTGCTGATCATCTTCATGGTCGCCGCGCCGCTGATCGCGACCGGCGTGCCGATCGACCTGCCGCAGACCGGTGCCAAGCCGATCAATGTCGATCAGAAGCCGATCACCATCGCCATCGACGACAAGGGCCAGATCTTCCTGCAGGACCAGCCGACGCTGGAGCCCGACCTCGTGCAGAAGCTGCAGGCGATCGCCAAGCAGGGCTTCGACGATCGGATCTATGTTCGTGGCCACAAGCAGGTCGACTATGGCCGCGTCGCCTCGGTGATGTCGACGATCACCAGCGCCGGCTTCAAGCGCGTTGCGCTGGTCACCGAGCCCAGCTCGCGGTGAACGGGGGAGTCTGTCCGCGTTGAAAATCTCCAGTTCCGAACCGGGCATGGCGGTTTCCGCCCTGGGCCACGCGACCTTCCTGGTCGCGGGGCTGCTGGCGTTTTCCTCGCCGAACCCGCTGCCGGAGCATATGGAAGCGATCGCGGTCGAGGTCATCGACCCTTCCGCGCTGAACCAGGTGACGCGCGGCGAGCGCCAGGCCGAGAAGGTGCAGGAGCAGCCGCAGCAGCGCGCCGAGCGCCAGTCCGAGATCGTCGAGCGCAAGGAAGCCGGGGAGGCCAAGCACGACACGCCGGCGCCGCCCTCGCGTCCGGCCGAGCTCAAGGTCGCAGAAGAGAACGTCGCGGCACCGCTGCCGCCGTCGCGGCCGACCCCGAAGCCGACACCGCCGGCCGAACCGGTGAAGCAGCCGCCGCAGAAGACCGAGCAGGCCGCCGCCCGCGAGGCCGAGCAGCGCCGCGAGGAGCTGGCGAAGCTGGCCGAGGAGGCCGAGCGCGAGAGCAAGGCCAAGCAGGCCGAGGAAGAGGCGAAGGCCGCCGCCAAGGCGAAGGCCGAAGCGGAGGCGCAGGCCAAGGCCGAAGCCGCCAAGCTCGCCAAGGCGAAGGCCGAGGCCGAAGCCAAGGCCAAGGCGGAAGCCGAGCAGAAGGCCAAGCTCGCGGCGGAAGCCAAGGCGAAGCGCGAGGCCGAGGCGAAGGCCAAGCGCGAGGCCGAGATCGCCAAGAATTTCAATCCGAACGACATCGCCAAGCTTCTGCAGTCGAAGGAGCAGGCGCAATCCTCGGGATCGAGCGCGCCGCAGGTCAACCGCACCGCCTCGCTCGGCACCCAGACCGATTCGTCGCAGAAGCTCTCGCCCTCGCTCAGGGCTCAGCTGATGGGCATCATCCAGGACCAGCTGCAGAAGTGCTGGAACGTGCCGATCGCGCTGCAGAGCTCGCCCCGGCCGGTGGTGCCGCAGGTGCGCATGAAGCTCAACACCGACGGCTCGCTGCTCGGCCAGGCGAGCGTGACCAATTCCTCGTCCGACCCGCTCTTCCGAGTCGCGGCGGATTCGGCGCTGACGGCGACGCGGCGCTGCTCGCCGCTGCGGATTCCCGCTCAGTTTGCCGCGTATTATGACGACTGGCGCGATGTCGTCGTCAATTTCGACGCAAGGGACGTACTGTGACCGCGATCGACCGCAATCCTCTTCCCACTCTCCAGACGTTGCCGCGCGCGCCCGGATTGACGCGCCGCCATGCGCTGGCGCTCGGCGGTGCTGCATTCGCGGGCGCGGCCTTGCTGCCGGCCGCGGCGCGTGCCGAGCTCGTCATCGACCTGCGCAAGGGCACGTTCCAGCCGATGCCGATCGCGATCGCCGATTTTGCCGGCGAGGGCGGCGTGCAGGTCTCGACGATCATCACCAACAACCTGAAGCGCTGCGGCTATTTCCTGCCGATCGAGAAGGCGCGTCATCCCGAGAAGAACCCGCCCTTCGACAGCGTCCCGCAGTTCGAGGCGTGGAAGTCGGCCGGCATCCAGGCGCTGGTGACCGGCCGCGTCTCGCGCGACGGCTCAGGCCGGCTCAAGGCTGAGTTCCGGCTCTGGGACGTGCTGACCGGCGAGCAGATCGACGGCCAGCAATACTTCACCGATCCCAATAATTCCCGCCGCGTCGGGCACATCATCTCGGATGCGGTGTTCAGCAAGGTCACCGGCGTCGGCGGCTTCTTCGATACCCGTGTGGTCTTCGTCGACGAGTCTGGCTCGAAGGAGAGCCGGCGCAAGCGCCTCGCGATCATGGACCAGGACGGTGCCAATGTGCGCTACCTCACCGATGGCGCGATCTCGGTGGTGACGCCGCGGTTCTCCCCCGTGGCGCAGGAAGTCACCTATATGGCGCAGCGCACCGGCGAGCAGCCGCGCGTGCATGTCTTGAACATCGAGACCGGCCAGCGCCAGGTCGTCGGAAACTTCCCCGACATGACGACGAGCCCGCGCTTCTCGCCGAACGGCGCGCGCATCGCGCTCAGCCTGCAGCAGGGCGGCAACGCCAATCTCTACGCGATCGACATCGGCTCGCGCACCACGACGCGGCTGACCTCGACGCCGGCGATCGACACCTCGCCCTCCTATTCGCCCGATGGCGCGCAGATCGTCTTCGAGAGCGATCGCGGCGGCTCGCAGCAGCTCTATGTGATGGGCGCCGGCGGCGGGGAGGGCAAGCGCATCTCCTTCGGCCAGGGCTCCTATTCGCAGCCTTCGTGGTCGCCGCGCGGCGATCTCATCGCCTTCACCCGCCAGGGCGGCGGCGCCTTCTCGATCGGCGTGATGCGCCCCGACGGCTCGGGCGAGCGCATCCTCACCGAGGGCTTCCACAACGAGGCTCCGAACTGGGCCCCGAACGGCCAGTACATCATGTTCTTCCGCGACCCCGGCGGTCAGTCGGGTGGCAAACTCTACATGGTCGACATCACCGGCCGGGTGGAAATCCCGGTGCCGACGCCGGCCTTCGCCTCCGACCCGACCTGGTCGCCGCTGCTGACCGCGGCGCGCTGAGGCTACGCGGCCGGTCTCGTTCACGAGCCGGTGAGCGAGGCTTCCGCTTCGCGACCATGACACGTTCTCCTTTCAGCGTCGGCGTTGCGATGCCCCGGCCTTGAAAGGAGAGTGGATGGCGCAGACGATTCCGGACCGCGACGATGCCGAAGACCTCGCCACGCTGCCGTCGCGGCGCGGCAGGTGGATCGTGCTCGGCCTGCTCTTCGCTATCCTGTTCGGCTACTGGGCCTCGCCCTATGTCGCGGCGGCACGCCTGGCCCAGGCGGCCAATGCCGGCGCGGCGGACGAGGTCCTCGGCCGCATCGATCTTCCGGCGCTGCGCATGTCTTTCGCCCGCCAGATCGTCCGCTCCTACATTTCCCGCAATCCGCAGGCTCGCGGTCTCGATCCGCTCGCCCGTCAGGTCGTCGCCGGGGCGGCGACTGGCTTTGTCGATGCGATCATCGCCGAGCATCTGACGCCCGCGGCGATAACCGCATTGCTGACCGAACGAGGCTCGGCTGCCCCTGCGGGAGACCTGTTGGGGCCGGGGCTGGCGCTGCCCCGGGCCGGTGGGCTCGGCGATGCCTGGACCCTGTTCAGGAACTCCGGCTTCGATGGGCTGACGAGCTTTGCGGTGACGGTGCCGCCGAAGGCTGCGGCTGCGGACGAAATGGACGCCTATCGGCTACGCTTCGGGCTTTCCGGAACGCGCTGGAAGCTGCGTGCGCTCGAACTGCCCAAGACGGTGCTGGCGCGCCTCGCGGATGATCTGAAGAGCCGCACCGACCGCGCCTCCTGATGCAATTGTGTCACAGCAACGGGAATGCGGTCATTCGAGAGATTTGGTTAACCATGTGCCGCAATGCCGCCACTTCGCCTTGGTTTGGCAAGGTCTCGTTTAGGTTGATAGATCATTTCTTGCTGAACGTGCGATGCCGCCAAGGCGCGCTCTCGCCTTTGAAAGTCCGGAGAACAGACATGCTCGCGTCCCTCGCCGCCAGCGCCCGCACCACGCGCTTCGCCGTCGCCATTCTCGGGGCGCTCGCCCTCGGCGCCTGCGCCAAAGACCAGAATGCCGACGGCTTCGGCGCCGGCGGAGCCGCGACCCCGGGCAGCGCTCAGGACTTCGTCGTCAATGTCGGCGATCGCGTCTTCTTCGAGACCGACTCGACCGATCTGACGCCGACCGCCGTCGCCACCCTCGACAAGCAGTCGGCCTGGCTCGGTCGCTATCCGCGCTACACCTTCACCATCGAAGGTCACGCCGACGAGCGCGGCACCCGCGAATACAACTACTCGCTCGGCGCCCGCCGCGCCCAGACGGTGCGCGACTACCTCGCCTCGCGCGGCGTTCCGGCCAACCGGATGCGCACCATCTCTTATGGCAAGGAGCGCCCGGTCGCGGTCTGCAACGA
>JAEXUU010000447.1 GCA_023452965.1 Pseudomonadota bacterium
ACGACATTGACCTGGCCGAGGCCGCCGCGCAGATGGCCGACCAGGCTCGACGCCATCTGGATCAGCCGCTCGGCGATGCCGCCGCGGATCATCAAATCGCCGGCATAGATGAAGAACGGGATCGCCATCATGGCGAAGGCGTTCATGCCGGAATTCATCTGCTGGAAGACGACGACCGGCGGCAGGCCCATATAGGCGACGGTCGCAACCGAGGCGATGCCGAGGCAGAAGGCGACGGGGACGCCGATCAGCAGCAGCAGCGAAAAGGTACCGAAGAGAACCCAGAGTTCCATGGCTCAGACCTCCTGCTCGGAGCCGAAATGGCCGAAGCCGAGCGGGGCCTGCGTCAGGCCGGTGACGAAGAGCAGCATCTTCTCGAGCGCGAACAAGGCGATCAGCGCGCCGCCGGCGGCGATCGGGACATAGTCCCAGCCGCGCGAGATGCCGATGATCGGCATGCGGTCGCTCCAGGTGCCCATGGCGAGCTGTGTGCCGTAGACCAGCATGGCGAGGCCGAAGGCGCAGACGAGGCCCTCGCCGATCAGGATCAGGGCTTTGCGCACAGGCGGCGGCGACATGATCAGCCCGACCTCGAAACCGAGATGGTCGCTCTCGCGGACACCGACGGCGGCTCCGAGCAGGATGAACCAGGACATCAGGAAGAGCGCGCCGGCCTCGACCCAGATCGGCGTGTCGTTGAGGACATAGCGGCCGAAGACACCCCAGGCGACCATGGCCGTCATCAGGACGAGGCCGGTGCCGGCTGCGACGAGCGAGTACAGGCTGAGCTTGGCGCCGAGGCGCGTCAGAAGCGCGGTGAAGGCGTGCATGGGATGTCCAGATGATGTTGGTTGCTTGTGCTCAGCCCTCATCCTGAGGAGCCGCGAAGCGGCGTCTCGAAGGATGCGTCAGGAAGCTCCCGCCACATCTGAACCATCCTTCGAGACGCGCCTGCGGCGCTCCTCAGGATGAGGGCTTCCTCGACAAGAGAACGGGGCAGCCCGGAGGCCGCCCCGCCATTCAGCTCACTTCACCGCCTGGATCGCGGTGACCATGTCCTTGAGCTTCGGATCGGTGACGAACTTGTCGTAGACCGGCTTCATCGCGTCGATGAAGGGCTGCTTCTCGACCGCGTTGATCTGGGCGCCGCCGGCCTTGACCTTGGCTTCCGAAGCCTTCTCGCGGGCATCCCAGAGTTCGCGCATCTTGGCGACGGATTCCTTGGCGGCCGTCTTGATCAGCGCCTGGTCGGCGGCGTTGAACTTGTCGAAGGAGCGCTTCGACATCACCAGCACTTCCGGCGAGAGCGAGTGCTCGGTCTGCGAGTAGAACTTCGAGACCTCGAAGTGCCGGGTCGATTCATAGGACGGCCAGTTGTTCTCGGCGCCGTCGATGACGCCGGTCTGGAGCGCCGAATAGACCTCGCCGAAGGGCATCGGCGTCGCATTGGCGCCGAGCGCCGAGACCAGGGCGACGAACATGTCCGACTGCTGGACGCGGATCTTCATGCCCTTCATGTCGGCAGGACTGTTGATGGGGCGCTTGGAATTATAGAACGAGCGCGAGCCGGAATCGTAGAAGGCGAGGCCGATCAGGTCGTGCTTCTCGAAGTCCTTCAGCAGGTTGTCGCCGATCGGACCGTCCATGACCTTCCGCATATGGTCGACCGAGCGGAAGATGAAGGGCAGCGACGGCACATTGGTCGCCGGGATCAGATTGTTGAACGGCGCCATGTTGATGCGGTTCATGTCGATGACGCCGAAGCGCGTCTGGTCGATCGTGTCCTTCTCCTGGCCGAGCTGGGCCGAGTGGAAGACGTTGATCTTGATGCGGCCCTGGGTGCGCTCGTCGAGCAGCTTGCCCATGTGGCGGACGGCCTCGACCGTCGGATAATCTGTCGGATGGATGTCGGTGGAGCGCAGGGTGACGTTCTGCGCCTGCGCCGACAGGCTGAAGCTGGTGATGAAGGCCGCGCCCGCAAGCGCGGCGAAATGCCGTCTCGTGATCATGTTGAAGTCCCTCCCGTTGAAGTCCGCCGGATTTTCCGGTCGTTTTTGCCCGTGATGGGCGCCCTGCCGGCAGAGGCCGGCGCGGCGATGTCTAGAGAAATTCCTCCCGCATCGGCGTGAAGGAATCGACGAGCTGCCCGGCCTCGACGGCGACGACGCCATGGACGAGGTTTGCCGGCACGAAGAAGCTGTCGCCGGCGGAAAGCCGGCTGGTTTCACCATCGATGGTGACGTCGAAGACGCCGCTCTCGACGAAGCAGGCCTGGCGGTGCGGGTGCTGGTGCGGCTTGCCGACCGCGCCCTTCTCGAAGGCGACGCGCACCACCATCAGGTCGGGCCCATAGCCCATGATCTTGCGCTTGATGCCGGGATCGGTCGCCTGCCAGGCGATGTCCGCATCATGCTGGAAGAAGGAGTTGAGACGGTCGGTCATCGCGCCAGCCAGCCTCCGTCGACAGGAAGGATCGCGCCGTGGATGTAGGAAGCCGCGTCGCTCGCCAGGAACACGGCCGCGCCGCCGATATCCGAAGGCTTGCCCCAGCGCCCGGCCGGAATCCGGCCGAGGATCGCGGCGTTACGCTCGGGATCGGCGCGCAGAGCTTCGGTGTTGTTGCTCTCGACATAGCCGGGGGCGATCGCGTTGACGTTGATGCCCTTGGCCGCCCATTCGCAAGCGAGCAGCCGGGTCAGGCCGGCCAGCCCGCTCTTGCTCGCCGTGTAGGAGGCGACGCGGATGCCGCCCTGGAAGGAGAGCAGCGAGGCGATGTTGACGATCCGCCCGGTGCGGCCGGCTGCGAGCGCTGCCTTGGCGAATGCCTGGGCCAGGAAGAAATTGGCCTTGAGGTTGAGGTTCATCACCTCGTCCCAGTCGCTCTCGCTGAAGTCGAGCGCGTCCGCCCGGCGGATGATGCCGGCATTGTTGACGAGGATGTCGAGCGGGCCGGCGAGGCCCTGAGCCTCGTCGATGACGCGGCCGGCGATGCCGTTCTGCTGGAGATCGGCCTGGAGCGGCAGGCAGGTTCCGCCGGCCTCGGCGATCAGCTTCTGCGTTTCGGCCATGCTCGAGCGTCCGGCGGCGACCACTGTCGCGCCGGCCTCTGCCAGCGCCAGGGCGATGCCCTGGCCGATGCCGGAATTGGCGCCGGTGACCAGCGCCCGGCGGCCTTCCAGCGAGAAGGGCGAGCGCGTCACCATCAGCGCAGGGTCCCCACCGGGGCGGCGTCCATGTCGGTGAACTCGACATTGTCGCCGGCCATCGCCCAGACGAAGGCGTAGTTCGAAGTGCCGCAGCCGCAATGGATCGACCAGTTCGGCGAGATCACCGCCTGCTCGTTGGCGACGAGGATGTGGCGGGTCTGCTGCGGCTCGCCCATGAAGTGGAAGACGCGATGGGCGGGATCGAGGTTGAAGTAGAGATAAGCCTCCATGCGCCGGGTATGGGTGTGGCAGGGCATGGAGTTCCAGACCGAGCCCGGCTCCAGCGCCGTCATGCCCATCACCAGCTGGTTGGTGCCGGTCGAGTTCGGCATGATGTATTGCCGGATGGTGCGCTTGTTCGAGGTCTCCGCCGAGCCGAGATGCAAGGTGTTGGCCTCGTCCTTGCGGATGAGCTGGTGCTTCGCCTCGCGATGCGCCGGGGCACTGGTCAGGTAGAACTTGGCCGGGCTCGTCGGATCGGCGCTGGCGAAGGAAACCTCCTTGGCCCCGAGCCCGACATAGAGTGCATCGAGCGACGGCAGGTCGAAGCGCTCGCCGTCGACGGTGACCGAGCCGGCGCCGCCGAGATTGATCACGCCGAGCTCGCGCCGCGCCAGGAAGAAGGGCGTTCCGGTCGGCGCGAACGGGTCGAGCGTCAGGGGCTGGCCGAGCGGCATCGCGCCGCCGACGATCATGCGGTCGTAATGGCTATAGGTCAGCGCGATCTCGCCTTGCACGAAGATGCGCTCGATCAGGAAATCCTGGCGCAGCGCCTCGGTATCGTAGCTGCGCACATCGCGCGGATGGGCGGCCTGGCGT
>JAEXUU010000556.1 GCA_023452965.1 Pseudomonadota bacterium
ATGCGCGGCCGCACGCGCTGCAAGGAACTGCCGGCGCGCCCGAGCATCGAGCACCAGACGCTCGATGCGGCGGCGATCGGCGAGATCGTCCGCGATGTCGGGCGCTGGCCGCGCGCCATGGCGCACACGCCACTGCGGCGGGGCCTGGTGCTGATCGCGCTCGGCATCCTCTGGGAGGTCTATGCGCGGTTCGCCGACAACCCGCTGATGTTCCCCTCGCTCAGCGACACGCTGGTCGCCTGGACGACCGACATCTCAAGCGGCGTCCTGCTTTCAGCGGTCGGCAACTCGGTGCGCGTTCTGCTGATCGGCTACGGCACGGCCGTGCTGCTCGCCGCCGTGCTCACGACCATCGCGATCTCGACACGGATCGGCACCGACCTGCTGGCGACACTGACGGCGATGTTCAACCCGCTGCCGGCGATCGCGATCCTGCCGCTGGCCCTGCTCTGGTTCGGCCTCGGACTGGAAAGCCTGATCTTCGTGATCGTGCATTCAGTGTTGTGGGCGGTCTCGCTCAATGCCTTCACCGGCTTCCTGTCAGTGAGCCAGACGCAGCGCATGGTCGGCCGGAACTACGGGCTGGGCGGCCTGCGCATGGTGCTCTCCATCCTGATCCCGGCGGCGTTTCCCTCGATCCTGGCCGGACTCAAGATCGGCTGGGCCTTCGCCTGGCGTACGCTGATTGCCGCCGAACTGGTCTTCGGCGTCTCGGGCAGCTCGGCCGGTCTCGGCTGGTACATTTTCCAGAACCGCAACGCGCTCGAAACCGCGCATGTCTTCGCCGGGCTCTTCACGGTGATCGTCATCGGACTGATCGTCGAGGGGGTCGTCTTCCGGAGCATCGAGGCGGCCACGATCCGGCGCTGGGGCATGCAGAACTGATCCGGCGGCGGCACCTGATGCGGCTCCCGTCCAACGCTCGAAAAGGACCGATATCGTGGACCGCAGAACCTTCCTCGGCGGCATGGCCGCTGCCGCCTGCGCGGCGCTGGGGCATTCGCCGGCACTGGCGCAGGACTACCCTGCCCGCCCCGTCACCATTCTCGTGCCCTTCGCGGCCGGCGGTGGCCAGGACATCTTCATGCGCCTGATCTCGCCGGGCGTTTCGGAGGCGATCAAGCAATCGCTGGTGATCGACAACCGCGTCGGCGGCGCCGGTAACATCGCGGCGAGTGCCGTCGCCCGGGCCGCGCCGGACGGCTACACGCTGCTGCTGGGAACGGCCGCGACCCATGGCATGAACCAGGCGCTCTACAAGTCGCTGGGCTTCGACGCGCAGACGAGCTTCGAGCCCGTAGCCATGCTAGCCGAGGTGCCGCTCGTGCTGGTGGTGAACCGCGACGTGCCGGCCAAGACCGTCGCCGAGCTGATCGCCTATCTCAAGGCCAATCCGGGCAAGATCAATTACGGCTCCTCCGGCGTCGGCGGGCCGCTCCATCTGGCCGGCGAGCTGTTCAAGACGGCGGCCGGGGTCGAGGCCGCGCATGTGCCGTTCCGCGGCTCGGCGCCGGCGATCACCGAACTGCTCGGCGGCCGGCTGACCTTCATGTTCGACACCTTCGCCGCCACCGAGCCCTATGTCGCCGATGGCAGCCTGCGGCGGCTGGCGATCGCCTCAGCGACACGCGCCTCGAATGCGCCGGATCTACCGACCATGGCCGAGGCTGGCACACCCGTAGAAGCCTATTCCTGGAGCGGCATCTTCGCGCCGGCCGGAACCCCGAAGCCGATCGTCGAGAAGCTCGGCAAGGCCTTCAGCGACGCCGTGGCAAACCCCGCGTTGCGCACGCGTCTCTACGAGATCGGCTTCCTGCCCGCGCCGGACACGCCAGATGCGCTGCGCAAGCGCGTCGGCTCCGAGCTGATCAAATGGAAGGCGGCGGCCGAGACCGCTGGCCTCCAGCCGCAATAGCCGGGGCCGCGCCCCAATCATTTCGCCGAACGCCCGCGCCGAAGCTCGCCGGGCCCGCTGTCCAGGAGACTGCCATGTCGATTGCCACATCGTCAGCAACGCCCGCCCACGATCCCGAACTGTCGCAGTTCGAGCATTTCCAGGTCTCGACCCTGTCCGATGCGATGCTCGCGCTCGGGCTCAAGGATACCGCGCTCGGCCCGACCGTCCGCCTGCTCGTCGGCAAGCGTATCCTCGGCCGGGCCCGGACGATCGGGCGGGTCCCCCTGCCCTCCAATGGCGGCCAGCAGGAGATCAAGCCGGAATTCTCGCTGGCGATCCAGGAAGTGATCGACGGCTGCGGCCCGGGCTCGATCATGGTGATCGCGACGCAGGGCATCGCCACCCATGCCAACTGGGGTGGCAACATGGCGACACGGGCCGCCGCGGTCGGCGCGCTCGGACTGATCACCGACGGTGCGATCCGCGACCTCGAGGAGATGGGGCCGCTCGGCATGACGATCTTCGCGCAGGGCACCTCACCGCGCGCCGGTCACTACCGCTTCGCGACCGCCATCCGCAACGAGCCGGTGATCTGCGCGGGCG
>JAEXUU010000560.1 GCA_023452965.1 Pseudomonadota bacterium
GGGCTCAGAACGTCCAGCGCTGGGCCTTCTGGATAAGAAAATCCCGGAAAACCTGTACTCGGGCGACCGATTTCATCTCTTCCGGATAGACTAGATAGCTTTCCAGCTGCGGCATCTCCGTCTCGCGCATCAGCTGCACGAGCGGCGAGCCCGATTCGATCAGATAATCCGGCAGGATGGCGATGCCGGCTCCCGAGTCGACCGCCCGCTTCATCGCCGTGATGTTGTTGACGGTGAGATGGATCGGGCGCGGATTGCGCTGGTCGCGGCCGAGCGTGCCGAGCCAGTGCACCGCGGTCAGATAGGACGGCGAGGTGTTGCCGAACGACAGAAGCCGGTGATTGTCGAGATCCTCATAGCTCTTCGGCTCGCCGAAGCGCTTGATGTAGGCGGGTGAGCCGTAGACGTGGAAGTGCACGGTGAAGAGCCGGCGCTGGATCAGGTCCGGCTGCTGCGGCTGGCGCAGCCGCAGGGCGATGTCCGCCTCGCGCATCGAGAGATCGAGTTCCTCGTCGGTCAGGATGAGGTCGACCTTGATGTCGGGATAGAGGTCGAGGAACTCGGCCAGGCGCGGCGTCAGCCAATGGCCGCCAAGCCCGCGGGTCGCGGTAACCTTCAATTCGCCGGAGGGGTGCTCGCGTGTTTCCGAGAGCTGGGCGCGTGTGCGCTCCAGCCGCTGGGTCATCTCGCGGGCGGCGCGCCAGAGCAGTTCGCCCTGCTCGGTCAGGATCAGGCCGCGGGTATGCCGGTGGAAAAGCGGCGCGCGCAGTTCGCGTTCCAGCGCGCCGATCTGGCGGCTCACGGCGGACTGGCTCAGTCCGAGCCCGTCACCGGCCTTGGTGAAGCTGCCCGATTCTGCGACTGTGTAGAAAATCCGGATGCGGTCCCAATCCACCGCCTTCCCCCCTGTTATGCGTTCAGCGCATGATGGGAGGGAGGGCGCGCGAGGTCAATGTTTCCTTTGCCGGATGCCTGGTTTTTAGCCCTTAAACTCGTTGGGTAACTCATCAGCAACGCTGATGAGTTAACAAAACCCTATTCCGCGGCCTCGCGGAGCTCGGATTCATTGGCTGCGAGCCAGCGTTCGGCGTCGAGCGCGGCCATGCAGCCGAGGCCGGCCGCGGTCACAGCCTGGCGATAATGCTCGTCCGTGACGTCGCCCGCGGCGAAGACGCCGGGCACATTGGTCTGAGTCGTGCCGGGCGTGACTTCGAGATAGCCCGATTCGCGCATGGCGAGCTGGCCGGTGAAGAGCTCGGTCGCCGGCTTGTGGCCGATGGCGACGAAGACGCCGTCGGTCGGCAGGTCCTGCAGCGCGCCGGTCTTCAGGTTGCGCAGGCGGACATGCGTCACCGAGGGCGGCTGCGTGCCGCCGAGGATCTCGGCGACTTCCGAATCCCAGACGATCTCGACCTTGGGATGCTTGAACAGGCGGTCCTGCATCACCTTCTCGGCGCGCAGCGCGTCGCGCCGGTGGACGAGCGTAACCTTGGCGGCGAGGTTGGCGAGGTAAAGCGCCTCCTCGACGGCGGTGTTGCCGCCGCCGACCACCACGACCTGCTTGTTGCGGAAGAAGAAGCCGTCGCAGGTCGCGCAGGCCGAGACGCCGAAGCCCTGGAAGCTCTGCTCGGAGGGCAGGCCGAGCCACTTGGCCTGGGCGCCGGTGGCGATGATCAGCGCATCGCAGGAGTAGGTCTCGCCGCCATCGCCCCAGAGCCGGAACGGGCGCTGCGAGAGATCGACGCGGGCGATGTGGTCGGAGACCATCTTGGTGCCCATGTGCTCGGCCTGGGCGCGCATCTGCTCCATCAGCCAGGGACCCTGGATGACATCGGCGAAGCCCGGATAGTTCTCGACATCGGTGGTGATCATCAACTGGCCGCCGGCCTGCATGCCGGAGATCAGCACGGGCTCGAGCAGAGCGCGGGCGGCATAGATCGCGGCTGTATAGCCGGCGGGGCCGGAACCGATGATCATCACCTTGGCGTGGGTATGGGCCATTCTCGTCTTCCTCTGCCGGCCGGGCCGGTGAATTTCTGCCTTTGCCGGCCCATGCCGGCGACATCGCCTTTCCGGCCGAAGCCGGACATATCGGTATCGGGAGGCCGTCAGTCCAGCCCTGCCGCCGCCCTGTGACGCAGCCAGCCTTCGCCGACGGCCCGCGCGATCGCTTCCGTCGAGTCTAGCGGCTGGTAGCGCCCGCCTTCAAGCCGGCCCTCGAAATGATGCACAGCGCCATAGGCCTTCAGCGCCTCTAGGAACTTCGCCAGCCGTCCGTGGCCGCCATGCGGCTCGAAGACCAGGATCGGCGCGCCGGTCGCTGTGGCTTCGCCGATCATGTTGGTCGAGTCGGCGGTGACGACGATCGCATCGGCGAGCGCCAGCAGCGGCACATAGGGATTGGCGCCCGTGCCGTCCCACCACCAGCCGCCATGGCGCCGGAATACGGCGCTGACCGCGGCGTCGAGCGCGGGCGGGGTGCGGCGTGAGCGCGACCCCATCAGGGCGACGCCGGAGGCGGCGAGTTCCTCCAGCCGGGCGGCGAAG
>JAEXUU010000569.1 GCA_023452965.1 Pseudomonadota bacterium
CGCTGCTGCGCGACCTGACCGATGCCGAGCTCTGGAGCGAGCGCTACGACAGCCCGACCTGGGGCGAATATGTCCGCCAGGCCCAGCGCGGCACCCAGGCCGACGCCGAAATCGGCGACCGGGTCAGGGGCCTGCATATCGGGCCCGAGCCGCCGGTCGTCCACCGCATGGTCGAGCGTCAGACCGGCGTGCTGCCGCGCGAGGTGCTGCGCGCGAGCCGGCAGGCACAGGCGTCACCCTGAGCGGCGGCGCCGGCGCTCAGGGCCACGATCCAAGCCCGCCCTTCCCGACGTGAGGCGCGTTTCACCAGGGCCGCTCAAACGATCCCATGGTGGGCGGCACCTTTGCGAGCTTCGGCGCGAAGCCGTGCACAGCGCCGATCAACCCGCCCGAGAAAGCTCAACCTTGGGATCACTCGCTACTGGCGATGTCAGTGGTTTCTCATGCGCATCCAGGTCCGGCGCCGCTTGCGCGCCTCTGCCCGATCAAACGAACCGCCTCGATCTCGAACTCACGCCCAAACTTCCAGTCGCTGCATATGCCACGCCCGGCTTCATGAGATATCCAATCGCGGTATCCACCCAACCGGCAGCAGGCCATACGTCAGTTCGAAGTCAGCGAGATCGAAGGGCCGATGCGGCAGGCTTGCCCCATCACCGGACCACGACCTTCATGCCGACATGAACCTGGTCGTAAAGCGCGATCACGTCCTCGTTGAACATGCGAATGCAGCCGGAAGAGGCCTGGGTACCGATCGTCCAGGGCTCGCTGGTGCCATGGATGCGGTAGAGCGTGTCACGCCCATTCCGGTAGAGATAAAGCGCCCGCGCGCCCAGCGGATTATCGTCGCCCGGCGGAATGCGCGCCGGGATTCCGGGCGCGTCCCGCCGCATCTCATCCGTAGGGTACCAGGCGGGCCAGCGCGCCATCCGGCCTACCGTCGCGCTGCCCTTCCAGGCATAGCCGCTGGTCCCGACGGCGATGCCGTAGCGCAGAGCCTGATCCCTGCTCCGGCTCAGATACAGATGTCTTCCGGCGGTATCGATCAGAATGCTTCCCGGCTCCTGACCGGTGACGTTTGCCACGATGGTCGGTCGCAAGGCGGGCTCGAACCGCTCGCGATTGACGCGACGCACGGGAAACGGCTCGCCAGGCACGAACCACCCATCCCTGCCACGGGGACGCTCGGTATCCGCTTGGCATCCCACCAGCGGCAGAGCCAACGCTCCGCCGAAGGCCGCTTCGATCCAGCGGCGGCGCGACACCCCGGAGGACGCTGCGCGACCGCGAGGCAGTCCCGGCGATTGTGCACCGCCTTCCGATTTGTCGGTCACGCCGCCCCTCAGTTACCAGACGACCTTGATGCCGGCGCGGCCGCCCAGGCTCGTCCCCTTGCCCTGGTCGAGCGCGAAGTTGTAGTCGGCCGTGGCGAAGAGGCTGACATTGCTCGTCACCTGACTGGCGACGCCGAGCCCGACCTGGCCCCACGTACCGCCAAGGCTCGTCCCGAGGGTCACCGGGTTGAGCCCCTGCAGGCTGGCGAAGCTGGTCTTGGCATCGTCCCCGAAGCTATGCCAGACATTGGCCCGGGCCCAGGTCGTGATCGGGCGTCCGCTATCGAGGGTCCAGGATTTCGTCAGCCGGCCGCCGAGGCGGCCATAGAGCGTGTCGGTGTCGTCATAGCTGATCCGGCCGAAGCGGTCGGCAGCGCCATCGATCGAGATGCGCTGGTAGATCAGCTGAGCCTGTGGCTCGATCGTCCAGCCGGCACCGAGCGCAATCGGGTAGCCGCCTTCGAGCGAGGCTGCGAAACCCCACCCGTCAGTGCTCAGCGTTTCACCCAGTACCGAGCGCGCCCGGATTTGATCGTACCAGGTGGCCTGCACCACCGCATCGACATACCAGCCGGAGGCTCCCTTTCGCGCCCAATAGGCTCCGACGGAATAGCCGTCCATCGAGGTCGAGCCCGCCTTGCCGCCCAGGACCGCCCTGACATCGCTCTCGATCCGGCCGAAGCCGACGAAGAGGCCAGCGATGTCGCGCATGCCACTGTCGTATTGCTTGCGATAGAGGTCCATTCCGACCTGAAAGCCGCCGAGATCGTAATCGTAGGACGGGCCGTTCTGAAGGAACTTGCCGAGCATCCCGAACTGACCGCCCCGGTTGCCGTAACCGACCGAGCCGGTCTCACCGAAGACACGACCCCAGCCTGCGAAACGGCGGCCTCCTTCGCCGGTCGCCGCATCGGCATAGGCGGCATTCTGTTCCGCCGTCGGCAGGCAGCGGAAGTTGCGGGCCGGATCCTTGCACCAGATTGGCGCGACCGGCGCCGGCTGCGGCAGGGCATCGGGGTAATCCTCGCCTGCCCGATCATGATAGCTGCCGAGCATCGCGAGCCCCAGTCGGCTCGCCAGCGCCGGCACCACCATGTCGACGGGGACCTCGACACGATGGTTCGGCGTCGGAGTCGGCGTGGGAGTGGGGGTCGGCGACGGGGGGACCGGCGGCACGGGCGCCGGCGGCTCTGGCGAGGGGGGCGTCGGTGTAGGCGGTACCGG
>JAEXUU010000762.1 GCA_023452965.1 Pseudomonadota bacterium
GGCGAATGTCAGCCGCTCCGGCTATACCGGCGAGGACGGCTACGAGATCTCCGCCGCGGCCGACCGCATCGGCGAGATCTGGGACGCGCTCCTCCTCGACCCCAGGGTCAAGCCGATCGGCCTCGGCGCTCGCGATTCGCTGCGCCTCGAAGCCGGGCTTTGCCTCTACGGCCATGACATCGACACCACGACCTCGCCGGTCGAGGCGGGGCTCAACTGGTCGATCCAGAAGCGCCGGCGCGAGGAGGGCGGCTTCCCGGGCGCGGCCCGCATCCAGCGCGAATTCGCCGAGAAGCCGGCCCGGATCCGCGTCGGCCTGCTGCCGGAAGGCCGGGCCCCGGCCCGCGAGGGCGCGGAGATCGCCACCGCCGACGGCACCATCGTCGGCAAGGTCACTTCGGGCGGCTTCGGCCCGACCCTGAACGGCCCCTGCGCCATGGGCTATGTCGCCAGGGAGCATGCCGCTCCCGGCACCAAGCTCGACCTGATCGTGCGCGGCAAGCCGCTGCCGGCGACCGTCGCCGCAATGCCTTTCGTTCCCAACCATTACAAGCGCTGAGCTTCACACCAATTCGCCGGAGGAAAACCATGGCCGAGACCCGTTACACCAAGGACCACGAATATATCCGCGTCGAGGGCGACACCGGCACGGTCGGCATCTCCGACTTCGCCCAGGGCCAGCTCGGCGACGTCGTCTTCGTCGAGCTGCCGGCGATCGGCAAGACGCTGGCGAAGGGCGCCGAGGCGGCGGTCGTCGAGAGCGTCAAGGCGGCGTCCGAGGTCTATGCTCCGGTGTCCGGCGAGATCGTCGCCGTCAACAGCGAGCTCGAAGCCGCTCCCGGCACGGTCAATGAGGACCCCGCCGGCAAGGGCTGGTTCGTCAAGATCAAGCTCAAGGATCCGGCCGAGCTCGAAGGCCTGCTGAGCGAGGCCGAGTACCAGGACTACATCAAGACGCTCTGACCCTCACCGGGTCGTCCCGGACAAGCCGCGCAGCGGCGCAGTTCCGGGACCCATGCCTGAACGGTTCCGGCATGGGTCCCGGGTCTCCCTCCGGTCGCCCGGGACGACCATGCAGTTTTTGAACGGTCCTCGACCGTATCGGAGAACGGAACCTCCATGCGCTATCTGCCCCTGACCGATACCGACCGCGAGGACATGCTGGCGCGCATCGGCGTGCCCGATGTCGATGCGCTCTTCTCCGATGTGCCGAAAGGCAAGCTGCTCAAGGAGCCGCTCGATCTGCCGCGTGCCAAGGGGGAGCTCGAGGTCGAGCGCATCCTCGGCAGGATGTCGGCCAGGAACACCGCTGCCGGCGCGGTGCCGTTCTTCGTCGGGGCAGGGGCCTACAAGCACCATGTCCCGGCTACGGTCGACCATCTGATCCAGCGCTCGGAGTTCCTGACCAGCTACACGCCCTACCAGCCCGAGATCGCTCAGGGCACGCTGCAATACCTGTTCGAGTTCCAGACCCAGGTCGCGGCGCTGACCGGCATGGAGGTCGCCAACGCCTCGATGTATGACGGCTCGACCGGTACGGCCGAGGCGGTGCTGATGGCGCATCGCGTCACCAAGCGGCGCAAGGGGGTGCTCTCCGGCGGCCTGCATCCGCACTACACCCAGGTCGTCGAGACCCTCTCCGAGATGGCCAATGACGAGGTCGTGGCGCTGAAGCCCGACGTTCGTGCCACCGAGGACATCCTCGCTGCGATCGATGACAGCGTCTCCTGCGTCGTCGTCCAGTCGCCGGACGTCTTCGGCAACCTCCGCGATCTCAAGCCGATCGCCGAGAAGGCGCATGCCCATGGCGCGCTCCTGATCGCGGTCTTCACCGAGGTCGTATCGCTCGGTGCGGTCGTCCCACCCGGTGCCCAGGACGCGGACATCGTCGTCGGCGAGGGCCAGTCGATCGGCAATGCCCTGAACTTCGGCGGTCCCTATGTCGGACTCTTCGCTGCCAAGTCGAAATATGTTCGCCAGATGCCGGGCCGGCTCTGCGGCGAGACCGTCGACGCCGACGGCCGCCGCGGCTTCGTGCTGACGCTCTCGACCCGCGAGCAGCACATCCGCCGCGACAAGGCGACCTCGAACATCTGCACCAATTCCGGCCTCTGCGTGCTGGCCTTCACGATCCACATGACGCTGCTCGGCCAGGCCGGGCTGACGCGGCTCGCCGAGGTCAACCACGCCAATGCCGTCAAGCTCGCCGACGCGCTTGCGGGGGTGAAGGGTGTCGACGTGCTGAACGAGAGCTTCTTCAACGAGTTCACGCTGAAGCTTTCGAAGCCCGCTGCCGAGGTGGTCGAGGCGCTCGCCGCCAAGGGCATCCTGGCCGGCGTGCCGGCCTCGCGCCTGCTGCCGGGCGCCGGGCTCGACGATCTCCTGATCGTCGCCAATACCGAAGTGAACACGGATGAGGACCGGGCGGCCTTCGTGGCGGCGCTCGCGGAGGTGCTGTGATGCTGAACCGTCAGGGACGCCCGACTGCCGCCGGCGAGGCCGAGAGCCGCAGCCACGAGACTTTCACCGGCAACAAGGCCCTCCAGCAGATCGAGCCGCTGATCTTCGAGATCGGCCATCATGAATCGACCGGCGTCGATATCGACAAGCCCGCCCCGTTCAAGAGCCGGCTCGGCAAGCATGCCCGCCAGGGCGAGATCGGTCTGCCCGGCCTCTCCGAACCCGAGGCCATGCGCCATTATGTGCGCCTCAGCCAGAAGAACTACGGCATCGACACCGGGCTCTTCCCGCTCGGCTCCTGCACGATGAAGCACAATGCCCGCCTCAACGAGAAGGTGGCGCGCCTGCCGGGCTTCTCCGACGTGCACCCACTGCAGCCGGTCTCGAC
>JAEXUU010000722.1 GCA_023452965.1 Pseudomonadota bacterium
ACGTCGTTCAGGCCGAGATTGAGCACGGTGTCCATCATGCCCGGCATCGAGGCGCGCGCGCCCGAGCGGACCGAGACGAGCAGCGGATTGGCAGGGTCGCCGAAGGTCTTGCCGGTGAGCTTGCCCATGTCGGCGAGCGCAGCCTTGACCTGGCCGTCCAGCTCGGCCGGGAAAGTCTTGCCGTTGTCGTAGTACCAGGTGCAGACTTCAGTGGTGATGGTAAAGCCGGGCGGCACCGGCAGGGCCAGATTGCTCATCTCGGCGAGGTTTGCCCCCTTGCCGCCGAGCAGGTTCTTCATCCCTGCCTCTCCCTCGGCCTTGCCGTCGCCGAAGGTGTAGACCCACTTCTCGCCTGCCATAAGCCCAGCCTCTTCCGAGTTTGTCGCCGCGATCAACGTCGGCGCGCCCGCATGGTTTCGAGTCCGCGGAGCCTGCCTGTGCAGCGCCCACGCGCGGGGTGGTCATGCCCAAAAGCGGATGAACAATCAATGAGTGCGACAGGGCGCCCGCGCACCTTTCGCTGCGCCGGGGCAGCCTGCAGCACCGCAAAGCATGCCCGGAAAACGCCGGAGCGCACCGCAGTGTCCTTTGCGAGGCGATCCTGCCGATCGCTCGCCGGGACAAAGGCCCCGCGCCCCTCCATCGAGGCTGCCAGGCTCAACCCCGGCCGGCTTTCCTGGCGCGCGCCGCCGCGGGCCAGCGCAGCGGCCAGTTGACGAGACGCTCGACGATCTCGTCCTCGCCGACCTCGTCCTCATTGGCGTGGACCTTGCCGCGCACCGAGACCCCGGCTTCGACCACGGTCTGCGGATCGCCCGAAACCAGCGGATGCCACCAGGGCAGATCCTTGCCCTCCCCGATCAGGCGATAGGCGCAGGTCGGCGGCAGCCAGGACAGCGTTAGCACCGCGTCCGGCGTCAGCGTCACGCAATCCGGCACGGCCTGCGAGCGGTTCTCATAGTCGCGGCAGCGACAGGTCCCGGCGTCGAACAGGCGGCAGCCGATATCGGTCGCCAGGATGCGGCCGGTATCCTCGTCCTCGAGCTTGACCAGGCAGCAGCGCCCGCAACCGTCGCAGAGCGATTCCCACTCCGCCTCGGTCATCTCCTCGAGGGATTTCGACCGCCAGAAGGGCGGGCTCTCAATCGGGTCTGCGGCCATGCCCGCTTATGCCCCGTCGCGGGCTCCGAGGAAAGCTAGCGAACGCCGGCGCAGCGCCCCGTAACGGACCTTCCGCGGTCTACAGATTTGATCGATTCTAATCTTTATTTAGAATGATTAAAATCTATGATAATTGACCGAATACTGTTGCCCTTCTATTTGAGCCCTAGCTTTCCTCCTGCAAGAGCTCTCCGATGCTGACGAAACGGGCCTTCCTGCGCGCATTCGCCGCTGCCGGCGTCCTGGCTGCCGCCATACTGCCCGCCGCCGCCGAGAAGATCACGGTCACCGACATCATCGGCCGCAAGGTCGAGGTCGAGGCGCCGGTGCGCAAGATCATCCTCGGCGAGGGCCGGCAGATGTATTTCGTCGCCGCGCTCGACAAGGACGATCCGTTCAAGCGCGTCGTCGGCTGGCGCGACGATCTCGGCAAGGCCGACCCCGAAAACTACAAGGCCTATCTCGCGCGCTACCCGCAGATCGCCAAGCTGCCGACCTTCGGCGGCATGAAGGAAGGTGCCTTCGACGTCGAGCAGGCGATCGCCCTGAAGCCCGACGTGCTGTTCATGAACATCGAGGCCAAGGTCGCCAGCGACGAGGCCAAGCTGGTCGAGAAGCTCGCCTCCGTCGGGATCCCGGTGGTCTATGTCGACTTCCGCGAGAAGCCCTTCGAGCACACCGAGCCGTCGATGCGGCTGATCGGCAAGCTGTTCGGCAAGGAGCAGGTCGCCGAGGACTTCATCAAGTACCGCGCCGAGCAGATCGCGCTGGTCACCGACCGGCTCGCCAAGGCGGGCGATCTCAAGCGCCCGCTCGTCATGGTCGAGCGCGCTGGCGGCTACTCCGACGATTGCTGCATGTCCTTTGGCAACGAGAACTTCGGCAAGATGGTCGACTTCGCCGGCGGCCGGAACCTGGCGACGCCGCTGATCCCCGGCACCTTCGGCACGATCAACCCGGAGCGCATCGTCGCCGACAATCCCGACATCGTGATCGTCACCGGCAGCAGCTGGGACGGCTACGTCCCGGGCGGCAACTGGGTCGGCCTCGGCGCCGGCGCCGACATGACCGAAGCGCGCCGCAAGCTCGCCAATCTGATGAAGCGCCCGGCCTTCGCGCAGACCGCGGCGGTGAAGAACGGCCGCGTCCACGGCATCTGGCACCAGTTCTACAACAGCCCCTACCAGTTCGTGGCGATCCAGCAGATCGCGAAATGGCAGCACCCGGAGCTGTTCAAGGACGTCGATCCCGACGCGACCATGAAGGTGCTGCACGAGCGCTTCCTGCCCCTGCCCTACGAGCCCGGCCTCTGGGTCTCGCTCGAGGCCGCCAAGTGAGCCTGACGCCGGCCCTATTGGAGAAGGCCGCAACCCAGCCGGCGGCGGCGGAAGGGCGCGACGCCTATCGGGCGCTCGCCTTCCGCCGCAAGCTGATGCTCGCCGGTTTCGCCATCGTCCTGCTGCTCTGCTTCCTCGTCGACCTGATGCTCGGGCCGGCCCGCTACAGCATGGGCCAAGTCGTCGACGCCCTGCTCTCGCCGGCGACCGCGCCGGCCGCGGTGCGGGTGGTGATCTGGGACATCCGGCTGCCTGTGGCACTGATGGCGGTGGTCACCGGCGCGGCGCTCGCCATCGCCGGCGCGCAGATGCAGACCGTACTCAACAACCCGCTGGCGAGCCCGTTCACGCTCGGCATCTCCGGGGCCGCGAGCTTCGGGGCGGCGCTGGCGCTGGTCTTCGGCGTCGCGATCGTGCCCTTCGCCATCGACTATGTCGTGCCGCTCAATGCCTTCATCATGGCGATGGGCGCCTCGCTGCTGATCCACATGCTGAGCCAGCGCCGCGACGTCACCACCGAGACGGTGGTGCTGCTCGGCATCGCGCTCGTCTTCACCTTCAACGCCCTGCTGGCGCTGCTGCAGTTCATCGCCTCCGAGCAGGCGCTGGGCGCGGTGGTGTTCTGGATGATGGGCTCGCTGACCAAGGCGAGCTGGCACAAGCTCGCGATCACCTCCGCCGTTCTGCTGTTCTGCCTGCCGCTCTTCGCCCGCCGCGCCTGGGCGCTGACGACGCTGCGTCTCGGCGACGAGAAGGCGGCGAGCTTCGGCATCGACGTCAAGCGCCTGCGCCTCGAGACCATGCTGCTGGTCGCGCTGCTCGCTGCCGTGCCGGTCTCCTTCGTCGGCACGATCGGCTTCATCGGCCTGGTCGGCCCGCATATCGCCCGCATGGTGATCGGCGAGGACCAGCGCTTCTTCCTGCCGGCCTCGGCGCTGGCGGGTGCCGCGATCCTGTCGGCCTCCTCGGTGGTGAGCAAGTCGCTGATCCCCGGGCTGATCTTCCCGATCAGCATCGTCACCGCGCTGGTCGGCGTGCCCTTCTTCTTCAGCCTGATCCTGACCAGCCGGAAACGCTCATGGTGAAGCGCCTGACGCTCAGCGATGTCGGCGTCGCCTATGGCAAGCGCCAGATCCTCTCGGGGATCACGACGCCGGTGATGACCGGTGGCGAGGTCGTCGCCGTGATCGGTCCCAACGCGGCCGGCAAGTCGAGCCTGTTCCGTCGCATCGCCGGGCTGCTCGGGGGCGCCGGCTCGGTCGAGGTCGAGAGCTCCGCCGGCAAGACGCCCTGCTACCTGCCACAGGACACCGCGGTGAACGCGGTGCTGACCGTCTACGAATCGATCCTGCTCGCCCGCAAGC
>JAEXUU010000753.1 GCA_023452965.1 Pseudomonadota bacterium
CCCGGCGCTCCGCGTCGCTACGGCCGGGATGAGGCGGTTTGCGGGGCTGGGGCGGCGTCTAACGCGGCCTCGGCGCGCGGGCCCTGGCTGGCCGGACCGTGCGAGGCCGATAATTGTCGAAGACGCCGCCCTCATAGAGCCGCTGGATCGTGTAACCGGCGAGGGCCATCAGCGCCGTCGGCGGGCCGAGTCGCGAAACCAGCGCCCCGAGTGCCAGCGAGAGCGGGCGGGGATAGCGGCCGGAGGCCGCTTCGGCAGCGACCCATGCCCCGACGAGATGTACGAATAGTCGCATCAGCTTCCTCCCCCCTTCTCAGAGAACGACCTTGCGGTTCGTGCCGAGATCCGGCCGCGAGCCGGTGACCGCAGCGGCCACCATCTTGACGCTGGTGACGATCTTGCCCGGGCTGTCCCAGAATTCGGCAGTTGCCGGGCGCACCCGCAGGATCCGGATGTTTGGATCGTCCTTGCTTTCCCAGAAGGCGCGGGCGGCGGTCGACCAGAGCTCCTCGACGCGCGGCCGGTCGTCCAGCACGTTCGCGGTGCCGCTGACCGAGACGTATTTGTAGGCGGCGTTGTCGGCGAAGGTCAGGCAGACGTTCTCGTTGATCTCGACCTCGTCGTCCTTGTGGGAGCGCTTGTCGGTGAGGAAGTAGATCGCGTCCTCGTCGCGCCTGGCATGAGCGCTCATCGGGCGGGCGTGGAAACGGTCGCCGCTGCCGTCATGGCTGACGAGCATGCACAGGCCGATCTCCTCGATCAGCTCCCAGACATGATCCTGGTCGGTGTGGCGGGGCATTTTCGGGTCCTCCTTGATCTGCCTTTCCCAACGGGCGGAGGGCGCGCGGGTTCCTTTCGCCACGTCGATCTCCGCTGCCGATGTCTGTCGCTTGCCGCGGTCACGGAACGGGCCCGGCGCTCATGCGTTTGGAGAGCGTTGTCGCTCTCCCCTCCGAGGAACCCGCCATGAAGAAGCCCGCTTCGCGCATCGACCTACCCTCCAACGCCAAGAACGAGGTGATGGGCCTCCTGAACGAGCGATTGCAGGATGGTATCGATCTCGCCCTCGCGACGAAGCAGGCCCACTGGAATCTCAAAGGGCCTGGCTTCATCGGCGTGCATCTGATGCTCGACGGCTTCCGCAAGGAGCTCGACGGCCATGTCGACACGGTGGCCGAGCGGGTCGCCCAGCTCGGCGGCATCGCGCTCGGAACGACGCAGGCGGTCGCCGCGGGCAGCGATCTCAAACCCTACCCGACGGAGATCGTCGCGGTCGCCGATCATCTCGCCGCGCTGATCGAACGCTATGCGGCAACGGCCAACAGCGTCCGCGAGGCGATCGACAAGAGCGACGAGGCCGGCGACACCGGCACCGCCGACCTCCTGACCGCCTATTCGCGGATGCTCGACAAGGCGCTCTGGTTCCTGCAATCGCAGGCCGCCTGAGGCTCACCGGAGCCCGATGCAGGGCTGCGTCGCGTCGAAAACGTTGACGCGCCGCCCCTGCATGCGCTCTTAAGGCGGCAGACCTTTTGGCTTTCGTTATTCAACGGCCGGGGCAGGTTCCCCGGCCTTTCGGCGTTCGAGCAAAGCGATGATGGACAAGACATTCGAGCCGGCCAGCGTCGAGGCGCGCATCAGCGAAGCCTGGGAGAAGGCCGACGCCTTCAGGGCAGGGCGGGGCGCTGCGCCCGGCGCCGAGCCCTATTGCATCGTGATTCCGCCGCCGAACGTCACCGGCTCGCTGCATATGGGCCACGCGCTCAACAACACGCTGCAGGACGTGCTCTGCCGCTTCGAGCGCCTGCGCGGCAAGGATGTGCTCTGGCAGCCGGGCACCGACCATGCCGGTATCGCGACGCAGATGGTGGTCGAGCGCAAGCTCGCGGCCGAGAACAAGACCGATCGCCGAACCATGGGCCGCGAGGCCTTCGTCGCCGAGGTCTGGAAGTGGAAGGAAGAATCGGGCGGCACGATCGTCAACCAGCTGAAGCGCCTCGGCGCCTCCTGTGACTGGTCGCGCGAGCGCTTCACCATGGACGAAGGCCTGTCGGCCGCCGTCCTCAAGGTCTTCGTCGCCCTGCACAAGCAGGGGCTGATCTACCGCGCCAAGCGGCTGGTGAACTGGGATCCGAAGTTCCAGACCGCGATCTCCGATCTCGAGGTGCTGCAGGTCGAGAAGACCGGCTCGTTCAAATGGCAGCGCGGCGGCGAGGAGGCGTTCGACGCCGCCAAGCTCGACAAGGCGCTGGCCAAGGACCCGAACGGCCATCTCTACTATTTCGACTACCCGATCGAGGGCGCGGTCTACGATCCGGAAGACGCTTCGACCTACATCACCGTCGCGACGACCCGGCCGGAGACGATGCTGGGCGATACCGGCGTCGCCGTGCATCCCGAGAACGAGAAACTCAAGGGGCTGATCGGCAAGAACGCCGTGCTGCCGCTGGTCGGCCGCGTCATCCCGATCTTCGGCGACGACTATGCCGATCCCGAGAAGGGCACCGGCGCGGTCAAGATCACCCCGGCGCACGACTTCAACGACTTCGATGTCGGCAAGCGCAATTCGCTGAGGATCGTCAACATCCTGGACGGTGAAGCTCGCATCCTGATTCAGGAGAATGCCGACTTCCTGGAGGGTGCTGCGCCCGAGGCCGAGACGCTTGCCCTGCACGGTTTCGATCGGTTCGCGGCCCGCAAGGCGGTGGTCGGCCTGATGGCCGCGCGCGGCCTGCTGCGCAAGGTCGAGCCCAACACCCACACCGTGCCGCATGGCGACCGCTCGGACGTGGTGATCGAGCCCTGGCTGACCGACCAGTGGTATGTCGA
>JAEXUU010000813.1 GCA_023452965.1 Pseudomonadota bacterium
CTGCGCGATGTCGAAGTCGGTGCGCGCGGGCGCGGCCGCGACCAGATCATTCGTCCAGGGGTGCAGCGCGGCGGTCAGGGTGAAGACGGCCGAGTTGCGGGTCTCCTTCTCGAGGGCAATGAACTGGTTCAGGCCTTGGCCGACCCAGCGCGGCAGAAAGGCTTGCTCATCGTCGCGGATATTGGTCAGCACCCGCAGAAACTCAACGCCGGTCGCGGTCAGGTTTGTGACGGCGCGAAGATGGCGCTGGCCCGCGTAGCGCGGGCTCGCGATGACATAGCCGATCAGGGCGGTCAGGAGCTGGCGGCCGGTGCGCGCCCAGATTTCCGAGGATCCGGTGCCCTCCGGAACAATGAAGGAAGCGACCACAGCCGCATCCGTCGCCATGTGCGCATCGCGACGGATGAAGTCGAGCGGATTGAACCGGTGCGTCTCCCGCTCGCCGGGGGAGAACATGAACACCTTGTCGCCGAGCGCCTGACGATGAGCGCCGATCGCCTCGAAGAGTTCGCGCTTCGGGTCGAACCAGACCGAGGACCCGCGCCAGCTGTAGCCGTTCGGGATGACGAAGCTGACACCCTTACCCGAACGGGTCGGACCGACGACGAGGACATGGGAGGGGTCGTCCGAGGTGATCGTCGCACCGCTCAGTCGGCCGAGGATCAAGCCCTGCCTGGCCAGAAGTCCCATCCGGCCGGCATCCATGAGATTGCCGAAGCGCGCATTGCCGTGATGGGTGGGCTTGCGCATCACCACGGTGAAGAGAGCGACACCCACGGCAAGCGCGAGCGTCGCGCTGCCGGCGATCAGGCCGCGGAGGATCGTCTCGGGGCGCGTGGCCGGATAGGAGAGGCGCTGCGAAAAATGGTCGAAGGCGACGAGCAGCGCACCGGGATCGCGACGGCTGTTCTGATACTGGAGGAGTGCCCAGCGCGATTGTCCCTCGCCGGCCAGGGTGGGATTCCAGCGCGCGGTGACGACGAGCTCGTAGGCGAGGCTGGTCAGCAGGAAGGCGGCGATCAGTGCAAGCAGTGCAATCAGCAGCCTAAACGCGTAGACTCGCCCCATGGCCAGGACCCTTTCTGGCCGCCTGCCAATCGGCCATGCGGTTGAAGAAGATGGCGGAGGTCCCGCGCCAGCCCCCACGACGGGTCTGCTGGATGACGATCGGCAAGACCGAGCGGATGTAGTCGATGATCTCCGATTTCCGCAGGCCGAGGCCGGCCTGCATGACCATGAGCGCGAGCTGCTCGAAGGCGCCATGTGGGCTGTCGGCATGGATGGTGGTGATCGATCCGGGGTGGCCGGTATTGACGGCGCGCAAGAAGGAATAGGCTTCGGCGCCGCGGATTTCGCCGAGGAAGATCCGATCCGGACGCAACCGCATGGCTGCCTGCAGAAGGCTTTCGATCGTGACGCGCGCCTGACCCTGATCGCCCTTCGAGGCGACGAGGGGGAGATAGTTCGGCTGGACCGGCTTTACCTCGCGCGTGTCTTCGATGGTGATGATCCGCTCTGCGGCGGGCACTTCGTGCAGGATCGCATTCAGGAAGGTCGTCTTGCCCGACGATGTCCCACCGGACAGCAGGATCGAATAGCGCTCGGCTACGGCGAGGCGAATGAAGCTCTCGATCTCACCGGCGTCGAGATACTCGCACAGGCGGATATCGGTCGCACTCAGCGCGTTCGGATCGCCGATATCGATCGCCTCGAAGGAGCCGCGCTTGCGGTATTCCTGGAGGCGCATGTCCTTGACGACCTGCTTGCGGATGGCGAAGGCGCCGCCATTCGTCGTCGCTGGCGGCAGCACTCCCTGGAAGCGCTCACCACCCGGCAGTGCGGCTGAGAGCAAGGGATATTCTTCGTTGACGGACTGCCCGCTGAAGGCGGCGACCCGTTCCATCAGATGGCGCAGCGCCGCACGGGTCAGCTCCGGCACGTCGTGGCGCTCCATTTCGATGCCCCCGGCAACTTCGATCCAGACTTCTCCCGGCCGATTGGCGCAGATCTCGACGACCGTGTCGTCGGCGAGCCAGCGCCTGATCGGCTCCAGTGCACGGCTCAGAAAGACGGTCCGGGTGGTGTCGTTCATCGGTGTCGACCGCGATTCGCATAATGGGAATTATGGAATATATTCCTATTTCTTGATTTATTTCATAGGGTGTGCACGGGCCCGCTCATGTCGGATCTCCCGCAAGGCCTCCTTCACCGGATCCGGATAGAAGGCCGAGAAATCGAGATCGCGTCGGACGAAGACCATGATGCGGGAGCCCTGGTCGACATGGATCGTCGGCGGGATGTTGATGGAGTCGCGCAGCGCCTCTTCGGCTATCCGGTTCAGCGTCATCGAAACTTGCTGCGCGCCGATCTGCCGGGCGTAGAGCGCGTTCTGGTTCGGCTGACCCTGCACGAGGACCGGCTGCCCGGTGGTCGGATCGATGGTGCTGTACTGGTTCTGGCCGGACTGGTTGTCCTGCCCGAGATTGGCGATGAATTGCGCCGCGCCGCCGACGAGGCTGAGCAGGATCGCCGAGCCGAATTTCTCGACCCAATGCTTGTCGACGATTCCCGTCATGCCTGTTCGGCCGAGTTCGTCGGTCCCCATCGAGCCGAGCTGCACCGAGACGCCGTCGCTTCGCAGCATCCGCGTCCAGACGATGAAGACGCGGGTCTGGCCGGTGCTCAGGCCGCTGCGGTATTCGCCGATCAGGCGCGAGCCGGCCGGAATGAGAATGCGGCGGCCGTCGAACGACCAGACATTCTCGGAGACGACGGCGCGCACCATGCCGGCGAGATCGCTCTGGATCGCCGTCTCGAGCACGCCCTTGATCATGGTCCCCTGAGCGACCAAGGCGTCGATGCGCGGGTTTTTCGTCGCCTCCGAGACCTCGACGCCCGCCTGTCCGGTGCGGGCCAAGAAGCGTCGGTTCGGATCGTCTTCGGTATTGTCGGCGGCTACGCTCCCGCCGCCAGTGCGATTGGCGCCCCTCGTTTCTCCAGCCGTTCCGCCGCTATCGGCGACGAGCTGACCCGCGCGCAGGCGCTCCCATTTCTTTCGTTCTTCCTCCGCCAAGCGCAACCGCTCCTCCTCGGCCAACCGGCGCGCTTCACTGTCGTCGGGTATGGTGGTCTGTTGGATGGGTGGCTGAAGCGGCGGCGGTGGTGGCGGAGCTTCGATCGTCGTCGGTGGTTGTGCCGGAGGCGGGGGTGGAGGCTCCGGCGCCGGCGGCACGGTGATGGTGCCGTTGTCGAGTTGCGGCCGCGGCGCGTCGATCGACGGACCCGGATACTGGGTGGTCCGAAAGTCCTCCGTGTCAGGGCTCGTGATCGAGGGGCGGCCCGGAGGACGCATGGCCGTGTAGATCATCCAGCCGGCGACCAATGCGGCGCCGGCCGGAACCACAACCTTCAGGAAGATTCCGACCCGCGAGGTACGTGCCGCGACCACACTGCCGGCGGTCTCTTCGGCCAGAGCCCGGTACTCGTTAGGAGATGGCATTGCGGGTCCTCACCGGGCGCGGCTTCGGGCCACCGATGCGTTGTGGCGCATGAGGTTCCAGACCCGTCGGCTCGTTCACATTGTTGAGGCGCATGTTGAAGATGCAGATCGCGTCATCGCCGTTGCGCAGCGTCCACTGGTAATTGACCCGATCGACGACGAGATATTCGCCCTCCCGCCGGAAATTGATCAGGCTCTCGTTGCGCTCGGCGTCGACGACATAGATCGAGGGCGTCTCGCGCGCGTGATCGAAGCGGAAGAAGGTTTTCACGCCATCATCGAAGATGACGAGTGGCTTGTTGGCGGAGGCGCCCTTGTAGCCATAGGCCGAGTTCACATTCTCGGCCCGCAGGTTTCGGAGATTGGGCTGCGCGGCGCGTTCGCGCGCCTGGGCCATCATCGCGGCGTTGTCGCCCTCCTCGTCGGGATAGCGGAAGACGATCGAATAGACCTGCTGCGCCACCGGCCGGAATTCGCCCTTCAGGATGAAAACGTAGGAGCGCTTGTTGGTGAGCACGTTGAGATTGGCGTGGGCCTCCTTCTCGACGGGTTTCACGAACAGGACGTTGCCCTTTTTGTTGGGCTCGATGCGCCAGGCCAGCGCGTCGCCGGCGCCGAGCGTCTCGATCCGCTCGTCCTCGGCGAAGGTGATCATGGTCGAGGCGCCATAGGATGCCTGC
>JAEXUU010000864.1 GCA_023452965.1 Pseudomonadota bacterium
GGCGCGGGAGGTCCGCTTCGACGGCGACCTCTGGCTCGTCGAGATCGAGAACCGGGCCGGCGATCCCAGGCTGCAACTGGTCGACTAGCCCGTCTTGCCGCCGAGGCGGCGCAGCACTTCCTGCACGTTGCTCCGCGCTGCCGGCCGTTCCGCGCCGGCCCTGACAGGGGTTCCGCTCGGGTCCATCGCCGGCTGCAGGTTCGGGCGGAAGCCGGCATTTTCCGAGAGCCGGCCGATCTGCAAGGCGAGCCGCCGTGCCGTCGCGGGCGTGAGCAGGCGCATCAGGTCCGCCAGGGCGAAGATGCGCTGGACCGACAGGGCAGTGTCGTCGCCGAGGCCGATCAGGAAGCGTGTCGCCTCTTCCGGGCTGGCGCCGCAGCCGACGAGGGTCAGGGCCGCAAGCTGGCGCGAGTGATCCTCGGCAATCGCGCGCGCGAACTCTGCGCCGGCGCCGAAGATGTCGGCCAGGGCTTCGAAGGCGCCTTGCCGGTCGACCAGCGCTGTCGCGACGAGGCCCTGGAACTGCTCGGCGCTGATCGACGGACGGCGCGGCGAGGGGGCGAGGGCCTCATGTGCGGTCGCGGCCTCGATCATCGCCAGCCGCTTGTCGAGGCTGGCCTGGAGGAAGAGCGGCGAGAGCTCTGCGACCGGTAGATCGTCGCGCGCGAGGAGGTGCAGGCCGAGCGCCGGCAGTGCAGCCGCCCGCGCCAGCAACACGTCGAGCGCTGCGCGCGGCAGCACCGAGGCCGCATTGCCGGCAAGCACCAGGGCGACGGCGGAATCCGCGTGGCCGGCGAGCAGCGTGCTCGCCGCTGCCGTGAGCCCGGCGCGCCCCGCCAATGCGAGCTGCGCGGCAGGATCTCCCTCGAGGGCGATGTCCTCGATCTCGGCAGGCGAGAGCGGCATGCCGCGTCTGATCAGCGCCGCCAGCACCTCGCCGCCGCGTGCCTGCAAGGCGGCCAGGATCTCCGGTGGCGTGTGGCGCCAGCCGGCGAGCTTGCGGGCCAGCACGAGCGCGGTCGACTCATCGACGATCGGAATCAGCGTCGCAGCCATTTCGCGGAAGGCCTCCATGTCTTCCGCCGGCGGGTTGGCGGTCGAGAGCAGGAGATCGGCCTTCACCCGCAGCGCGACCTGCCGCAGATCCAACCCGCCATCGCTGGCGAGGCGGGCGAGCTGCGCGAGATCGGCGGCGATTCGGGAAGGCATTGGCGGGCTCGCGGAGAAAATAATTCGATTCCCGCAAAATTATCCCCGATGCGTTAGCACTGCGTTAACCATGACAGGGCCTGATGTCTGAGAGGATGGCGTGCCGACGTCGCGCAGATTGCCTGACCCGGAGCGCCTGAAGACAGGCTGCGTGCGGCGGGAGCCGGTTTGGCATGAATCCCGCTTCGTGCTTCCAGGTGAGAGACGGACGAAGTTTGCGATTTTCCCGCAGGCGCCAACAAGGGAGGCGCATCATGGCCGACGTCATTCCTTTCGCGCCGCGCAGGCGCTTCGCCAGATCCGCAGCCGCCGCGGCCGACGCAGCGCCGGCGCAGATCCTGTTCTTCACCGGGGTTCGCTATGAACGCCAGCCCGAGCCTCCTGCGGCCAAGCGGCAGCGCCGGCCGCGGCCGGCCGGGGGCGCGAGCCGTGACGCCCGCCGCAGGCGGCCGGGGTGAAGCTCCTCGCCCTCCCGGCGATCCTGTCCAGCCTTCTTCTCGCCGCTTGCACGACCGGCGATCTCGGCCGACCCCGCCCCAGCATCTTCTGCGACCAGTTCGCGCCCGCCATGGGCGAGTGGTCGGCGCGCATGCGCGGCGAGGCTTCATCCTGGTTTCATCTGACCGATGACGAGCAGCAGATGCGGGCCCGCGCCTGGCGGCTGGTGATGCCGGCGCATGAGCTCAGCACCTTCGAAAGCCAGCTCTCGGCGCTCGCCCATGCCCGTATCCTCCCGGCAGAGGCGCAGTCGAGCGCCGTCTCGGATTACCAGCGGGCGCTGACCTCCGGCTCCTTCGCCTCGCAGGCCTCGCGCTATAACCGCCTCGCCGAGGATGCCAACGCCGATCGCGCGCTGCTCGGGCCGTTCCGCGCCAATGCGATCCGGGTCGTCAACGCGGACCGCGCCCGGCTGCGCACCCTCGCGGCTTCGCCTCGCGTCCCGGTGGAAAGCCGCGCCCCCGCGCAGGCGCGCGGGAGGGAGAACGAGGGGCTGATCCTCTGGGTCTGCGAGCGCCTGCGCTTTCGCGTTTCCAGCTATCGCTATGCCCTCGACAATCTCGTGGTCGAGATGCCCTCGCGCGAGGCCGTCAGGGCAGAGCGCGCGATCATGGGCCTGGAAGCCGAGCTCGAACAGGTGTGCAAGCTGCCGCTGATCGGCGTGTTCCGCGGCGAGGGCGTGCCAAGGGCCGACCGCCCGGTCAGCTACAAGGGCTAGAGCCGGATCCGATCAGATTGGATCAATCTGATCGGCAAAACGGGCTCTAGGAGCGTTTTCGAGCGAAGTAGCCACCGGTTCGCGTGAAGAAAATGCGATAACGCGACAGACTAATCCGCGCTGGTGCAGGCTACGCTCGTCGCGAGGGCTTCGGCCTCGCCGCGATCAACGGCACGGCGCAGCATGACGCGGGCGACGATCAGCCCCTGCGGCGCGGGGACGACGACACGCAGCTCGCGCGAGGTTTCGCCTTCCTCGTCCTGGGCCAGGTGTTCGTCGAGTTGCTCCTGCGTCATCACCACGAATTCGAGCACGCCGCGGATCGCCGCCCGGTCGGTGATCGCATAGGCGACGCCGCCGCCGCGGCGATGCAGCGTCAGGCCGAGCGGCAGCGCTCCCGTTTGGGCCGAAACGCGCACGGGGCCTGTGCTGAGATCGAAGCCGCAGACGGCGCTGACGCTGTTCGGGTCGGGCTCCGCCAGGCCAGGCAGCCCTGCCGGTGCCGGCGTCACCAGCACGGCATGGCCCTCGTCGCCCAGTGCGGCGTAGACGGAGGCGGCATCGCGTTCGGCCAGCACCGGGATCAGCAGCACCGCAAGAATGTGGACGATGCCGGCGAGGACCAGCCCCATCATGGTCAGCAGGACGAGGCGGCGCAAACCGCGGCCAAGCAGGCGCGGCCAGCCGGCGGCCGATGCCCTGGCCGGCTTCGCGGCAGGGGCGCCATGCAGATCCCGCGGATCGTCGAGCGCGCTCATCGGCAATCCACCCGGCTGATCCGGGGCAGGGCTTCCGGTCGCAGTTCGCCGGCATGGCTGGAGATCGGCGTGTCGTAGAGCCGCAACCTGAACTGAAAGCGCCCGGAAGCCGGCAGCGGCAACCAGTTGCCGGCTTCGGGCGTCGCGGCGGCGATGATCCTCAGCC
>JAEXUU010000030.1 GCA_023452965.1 Pseudomonadota bacterium
CGTCCGGGCTGGGCACCACCGTGCTCTCGACGCCATGGGCGGCGAGATAGTCGCGGCAGAAATGGATCAGCTCGACATTGCTGCGCTGCGATTCGGTGTTGAACGAGACCAGCTTGGCCAGCATTTCCTTCGGGGTGTAACGCACGGGCAGATTTCTCCAGAGACTGGCCGACAGGCATGATCCGTCCGGGCAGGCTACGCCCGCACCACAGGAGGTCAATCACCGGCGATGGTGCGCCGACGCCCGAGCCAACGCATGACGAGCGGCTGCTCCCCGGCATTGATGCACAACCGGCAGCCTGCACGCGCTTGTCCAAGGGTCATGCGTGCGCCACGCTTGACCCGGCCGCACCCGGCGCGCTGTTGTGCCGACCGAACCGAGCTTTCCCCGTGAGTCCGCCATGTCCTTCGACGTCACCCTCGCCGACATCCAGGCCGCCGCCAGCCGCATCGCCGGCAAGGTCAGACGGACGCCGACCTTCCTCAGCGCCGGCCTCTCCCAGCGCCTCGGCGTCGAGACGGTGGTCAAGGTCGAAAGCCTGCAGCTCGCCGGCTCGTTCAAGGTGCGCGGCTGCTACAATAAGCTGCTCGGCCTGTCGGACGCCGAGAAGGCCCGCGGCGTCGTCACCGTCTCGGGCGGCAACCACGCCATCGCCGTCTCGCTGGTGGCGAGCATGCTCGGCATCAAGGCGCTGGTGCTGATGCCGAAGAACGTCGCGCCGCTGAACATCCGCCTGACCAAGGAGGCCGGCGGCGAGGTCGAACTCTGCGAGGACTCGATCGCCGCTTTCGCCAAGGCCGAGGAATATGCGGCCAAGGGCATGACCAACGTTCATTCCTACGACGATCCGGCGATCATTGCCGGCCATGGCACGGTCGGGCTCGAACTCGCGGCCGATGCCGGCGGCCGGCTCGACCATGTCTTCATCTCGATCGGCGGCGGCGGCTTCTCGGCCGGCGTCGGGGCGGCGCTGAAGGGGCTCGACCCGGCGGTGCGCATCCATGGCGTCGAGACCGAGGGCGCGACGACGATGACGCAGGCGCTCGAGGCTGGAAAGCCGGTGCCGATCCGCCCGACCTCGATCGCGCGCACGCTCGGCGCCCCGTTCGCGACCGAACGGACCATGGCCGCCGCCCGCGAATTCCTCGAAGAGATCGTGCTGGTGCCGGATGCGGACGCCGTGCGCGAACTGCTCTGGGTGCTGCAGAACGGCCGCGTACTGCTCGAGCCGGCAGCCGCCTGCACGGTCGCCGCAGCGCTGGCGCGCAAGGACAGCTTCAAGCCGGGCGAGCGCGTCGCGCTGGTGCTGTGCGGTTCGAATGTCGCGCTGGAGGATATCGAAAGTTGGCGCCAGCAGTTCGGGCTCTGAGCAGAACGAGATCGGGCGCGCGAAGCGTCGCGCGCCCGGACCTCCCCAGAGAGAACGTTAGGGGATCACGGCGCCGCGAGCCCGCCCGCCGGCGACACTGCACGAGCAGCCGCTGCCGACCTCCGCGGCATTGATCAACTGGCAGGTCCGGACCGGCGTGCTGCAGAAGCCGCCGATCCCCGACGAAACCGGAGCCGCATAGACCGGCGCGGCGTAATAGGGCCGCGCATAGTAGGCCCCGCTGTAATAGTCCCCGCCATAATAGCCGGGCGTATCGTAGTAATAGGACGAGCCATAATAGGGGTAGGCCGCTGCGGCGCCGATGACCGCGCCGGCGGCAAGCGCTCCGGCGCCCCAGCCCCAGTTATTGTAGTAGCCGCGCCGCCAATAGGCCCCGCGCCCATAATAGCCGCCGCCATACCAGCGATTCCCGTATCCCCAGCCGGCGCCACGGTAGAAGCCGGCGCGATAGGCACCGCCGCGGTAGCCGAAGCCTGCGGCCCTTATGCCGCCCCCGCGATAGCCGAAACCCGGGCCGGCAAAGGCCCGGTTCATGCCGAGCCCGCCGGCTCGCATGCCTGCACCGGCGAAGCCGCCGCCATGGAAACCTCCACCACGGCCGCCCCAGCCGCCGCGCCCCTGGGCATCGGCTTCGCTGGCCATGAACGGCGCGACAAGGAGGAAGGAAGCGGCGAGAACGATCAGGCGGCGCATGGCGGCCTCCCATTCAAAGCGGTGGCGGTTCATCTAAACGCGCGAAGATCACGCGCGTTCCATCCTCCGGAAGCGAACCGCCGAAAACTCGGAAGCAGCTCCCGAATTCAGCGACGATACTGCTCTTCCGTAACGTGATCCAGCCATTTGACAGTCTCGCCGTCGAGGCGCTCCTGCAAGGCGATATGGCTCATCGCGGTGGTCGCGGTGGCGCCATGCCAATGCCTTTCACCGGGCGGGAACCAGACCACGTCGCCGGCCCGGATCTCCTCGACCGGGCCGCCCGCGCGCTGGGCCCAGCCGCAGCCGGCGGTTACGATCAGCGTCTGGCCGAGCGGGTGGGTGTGCCAGGCCGTGCGCGCGCCGGGCTCGAAGGTGACATGCGCGGTGGCGATGCGCGCGGGCTCGGGCGGGTTGAACAGCGGGTCGATCCGCACCTGACCGGTGAAATAATCGGCCGGGCCCTTGCCCGAAGGCTGCGATCCGCTTCGCTTGATCTCCATGATGGTCCTCGCAAGTTCGCTTCGCATGAAGTGTCGCCAAGGGCGCCGCCGCAGTCTAGCGGCAGAAGACGGTCGGGGTCAGTGCGACGGCCGCGCATCGTCATTCGCGCGCTTCCTCCCCCTCATGCCGCAATCGGCTTGGACAGGGTGCGCCCGCTCGGGCTAGCTTGCCGCATCAAGCAACCCGATTTCTGCGAAGTTGCACCAGAAGGCCCGAGGACACGATGCCCAAATCCGAACTCATCGCGGCGATCGAGCCCGAGATTACCGCGATCCGCCGCGACTTCCACCGCCATCCCGAACTGCTGTTCGATGTGAACCGCACCGCCGGCATCGTCGCCGACAAGCTTCGGGAATGGGGTGTCGACGAGGTCGTCACCGGGATCGGGCGCACCGGCGTGGTCGGCGTGATCAAGGGCAAGGGCCAGGGCTCGGGCAAGGTCATCGGCCTGCGCGCCGACATGGACGCGCTGCCGATCCATGAGGAGACCAATCTCGAGCATCGCTCAACCGTGCCCGGCAAGATGCATGCCTGCGGCCATGACGGCCATACCGCCATGCTGCTCGGCGCCGCCAAGTAC
>JAEXUU010000050.1 GCA_023452965.1 Pseudomonadota bacterium
TTTCCGGACGACGATAGCGCCTGGCGTGACCCGGGATTTCGGCATCGATCCGAGCACGACCTGGCCCAGCGACCCGCATGACAGTCTCTTCGTCCACCCGCTCTTCGCCGATGGCCGCACCGGCTCGACCGCCCGGCCGAAGGGAGGCTTCCGGCACTTCCAGGTTCTGGCAGTCAACGGGCTGCAGAATCTCTGGAATGGCGTCAGCGTCCGCTTCTCGGAGGAGGATTTCAGGTCCTGGCCGTTCTCCTATGCTGATCTGGCGCCGCATTACGGCGCGGTCGAGCGCCTGATCGCGGTCTGCGGCACCAAGGAGGGGCTGCCGAACCTGCCGGATGGCGATTATCTGCCGCCGAAGCCGCTGCGCCCGGCGGACCGGCTGATCGTCGATGCCGTCAACGCGCTGAAGGACGGACACTCGCACGCGATCCCGAACCGCAAGGCGATCAACACCAAGGCGGGAACCCCGACATCCTGCATCTCGACGGGGATGTGCACCTCGGGCTGCCCGGTCGGCGCGGTCTACAAGTTCTCGACGCGGCTGCTGCCGCAGATCGCCGACCTGCCGAATTACGAGCTGCGGACGCAGGCAAAGGTCGTCCGGCTGCTTCGCGAGGGCGACAGCCGGCGGATCGCGGGGGTCGAGTACATCGACCTTGCCACCGGCGAGCGGCGGCATTTGCGAGCCGGCACCGTCGTGCTGGCCGCCGGAGCGGTCGAGACGCCGCGCATCCTGTTCAACTCGGCCGACGAGGTCGACCCCTCCGGCCTCGGCAACAGGCACGAGCGGGTAGGGGCGGGCCTGCAGGACAATCCCAAGGTGGTGCTCTCGACCTCGCTGCTGAAGCTCTGGGGCAAACGGCGCGACTACGATCTCGGCTATGGGGACCTGTTGATCCTCTTGTCCCAGGGCAGGTTGCCCGATGGCGCGCCTTTCCCCTTCATCGGCCACGCCATCCACAGCGCCCCCGACGTGCCGCACTACCTGACCGGCATGCGGCACTTTCCGCCCTTCCTGAAGGAGCGGCTCGCGCGCACCATGTTCCACAGCTACGTCACGCTCGGCCTGTTCTGCCAGGGCGAGGCGACGCCCGGAAACCGGGTGCGGCCGGGCCGAAGCGTCGATGCCTATGGCGTCCCTCAGGTCGAGGTCGATTTCACGATCCCCGCCACGAGCCATCAGATGATGGATGCGATGACCGTCTGGGGCCGGCGCGTGCTGCGGCGGGCCTCCGCCACGATGATCTACGCCAGCCGCGACAATAGCGGCACGGGCATCCACTATGCCGGCACCACCGCCATCTCCGAGGATCCGCGCCTCGGTGTCGTCGACGCCGACCTGAAATGCCATGACTTCGACAACCTCTATGTCTGCGATGGCGGAGTCATCCCCGAACTGCCCGACAAGCACCTGACTCTGACGATCATGGCGTTGGCCGACCGGCTGGGCGGCCATCTCGTCGAGACCGCCCGGCAGCAGGCGGTCGCGGCCTGACGGGCAGGGGGGCGATCCAGGACGGGGATATGCGATGAGCGCGACGATGAGAGCACTGCTCGCCGTGGCGATGGGCTTCACGCTCGTTCCGCCGCTGTCGCAGACACTGCGCGCCGAGACCCCGGCCGCCTCCGCCGCCGTGACGCCGACGGGCCTGGTGGGCAATGTGCTGTTCGTGCCGCGGCCTGTGCTCGGTTCGGATGGTCTCCAGCACCTGGTCTACGAGCTGCAGCTGTCGAACGTGACGGGCGAGCGGGTCCAGTTGAAGCGGCTCAGCATCGTCGGTGACGCGGACAAAGAGCCGCTCGCCGTCCTCGATGGTGCCGAGATCGCAAGGCGCTTTTCGCCAGGAGGCCGGCGCGGCAACGAGTCGGCGGAGCTCGGCGGCTACCAGTACGGCATCGGATTCCTGCATGTCGCGCTGCCTGCCGGGCGCGCGGTTCCGCAGCGCCTGAGGCACGAGGTCGAGGCCTGGTTCGACCAGTTCAAGGCCGATGCCGTGATCAGGCTCGGCCCGGTCACGGTGACGACCTCGGAGCCTCCGGTCCTCGGCCCGCCTTTGCGCGGCGATGGATACATTGCCGGCGATGGTTGCTGCGACTCGGTCCGGCATGTTCGCGCCCTGCTGCCGCTCAATGGCGGCTTTCGCCTCGCGCAGCGCTTTGCCATCGACTGGGAGAAGCTCGGGGCCGATGGACGGCTGGTGAAAGGCGATCGCAAGCAGGTCGCCAATTACCACATTTATGGCGAGCCGATATTGGCGGTGCGCGACGGCACCATCGTCGATGCGCGCGGCGACCTTCCCGACCAGGTTCCGGGAGCGCTGCCCGACGGGCTGCCGATCAGCGACGCCGACGGGAATTTCGCCGTGCTCGATATCGGCGGCGGCGCCTTCGTGCTCTACGCCCACATGAAGCCGGGCAGTGTCCGGGTCAAAGCCGGCGACAAGGTCAAGCGCGGCGATGTGATCGGCCAGGTCGGCAATACCGGCAACAGCTCCGAGCCGCATCTGCACCTGCACGTCATGGACGGGCCGTCTCCGCTGCTCGCCGATGGCCTGCCCTATGTCTTCGAGGCCTTCACGGTGAAGGCGATCGATCGGGCCGGCACGGCCGATTTCGACCGGGCCGCTGAAATGGGCACGCCGGTGACCCTGACACCGGTCGTGCCGCCGCTGGCGATGCGTCGCGCGCTGCCGCTCGATCTCAGCGTCATCGAATGGGGACAGTAAGGCCCGCCGTCCGGAGCGGCGATGCTGTCACGCCCGGCTGAGCTGGCCGAGCATGCGTTCGAGCGGCAGGACATCCTTGTGTTCGGTTTCGCAAAGGTAGGACGACGAAGTCGCGCCGAGGAAGTCGAGGATACTGGTGCCGAGTTCTGCCCTTGCGGCGTCGCCGCGATAGCCGAGCGCGGCCAGTTCATTCTCGACCAGTACGCCCTCGGCACCGATGTAGCCCGTGCGCGTGAAAAGGTCGTCGGCCCGGCCTTCCGGAGCGCGGAGCAGCAGGATGCGGCTGGCGGCGGCCCTCGCGTCGGGGTCGTGCACGGCGGCGCCGCAGAGAATGCCGCCGATGAGATTGGCCGGCGGTGTCGGCACGTTCAGGACCAGAAAGAACAGCCGGTGGGTGTAGGAGCAGGTCAGCGCGCTTTGCGCGGTGCGGCCATCGCTCAGCAGCTGCCCGTTCATCAGGACCTGTCGGTTGAACAGGTTCTCGCTGTAGTCGATCTGCAGTTGCTGCAGGGCATCGGCGTGGATCGTCACTGCGCCGACGATCAGCCGGCCCGACTCGGTGCGAGACCAGGCCGGCGAGATCGCGAGGTAGCTGCCCTCCAGCCAGTTCCCGCCTGGCTGCCGGCCATTCGCCCGGGTGGGCGGCAACGGGGCGGCGGCAGGGGCACGGCCAGGCGGCAAGCCGGCCTCCGCCCTCAGGAGCGCAAGCGCGGTCTCGGGCACGCTGAAGCGGGCGCAGACCGCGTCCTGAAACTCCTGGAACGAGGAGGACGCGATGAAGGGCGCGGTCAGCGCGCCATCAAGGACCCGCACCCAATCCTCATAGACGCTGGATGCGCGCGGCATGGCCTTGCCGCTGAGCCATTTATAGGCGTTCTGCGGCACGAATAGCGTCGTCTTGTTGATGGCGGCGAAACGCGCGCAGAGTTCCTTGTGGGTCGAGCAACCGAGCGCCAGGGAGGTCAGTCTCAGCTTCAGCGATAGATGCCGCGAGGCTTCGGTCGGCTGTTGGCGATCGATCTCCGCCAGCAGCGACACGTCGCCATCCAGTCTGAACTGCTTCACCGCGTTCCCCAGCCGCTTGGCGCAAAATTGGAAGACGGCCCGAAACTGATCTCCAAGCCGAAAAATAGCAACGCCTGTGTTTCGGCCTCCTGAATGCAGATATTGTGACGGACGGTGATCGCGCTTTGTCGGAAAGACTGCCGCCTGCCGCAGAGGAGTTCGCAGCCCCGGGCGCAGGGAGGCGATCTCTGCTTGCGTCAGGCAAGGCTCGCCGGGCACGTGCCGCGCACCCGGCATGCTGCGCCGGCCGGCGCGCTCAGGCTCGGCCGGACGCGCCTCTCATCATGTCGGGCATCGCGGTCCTACGACTTGAACGTCTTCGCCAGGGCGTCGGCATTCTTGGCGAGGAGGCCGAGATCGGAGCCGACGGCGACGAAGCGATAGCCCCATTCGATGTAGCGACGGGCATCGGCCTCGGAGGCGGTGAGGATGCCGGCCGGCTTGCCGATGGCGGTCAGGCGGGCCGCGGCGCCCTTGATCGCTTCCTGCACCTCGGGATGGCCGGGATTGCCGATATGGCCGAGCGAGGCGGAGAGATCGGCCGGGCCGATGAAGACGCCGTCGACGCCATCGACCGAAGCGATCGCCTCGAGCTGGCTCAGGGCTTCGCCGGTCTCGACCTGGACGAGCACGCAGATCTCGGCATCGGCGCGCTTGAGATAATCGGGCACGCGGCCATAGCGGCTGCCGCGGCCGCTCACGGTGATGCCGCGAATGCCGGCCGGCGGATAGCGGCAGGCGGCGACGGCCTTGGCGGCTTCCTCGGCGTTCTGCACGAAGGGCACCAGCACCGCCTGCGCGCCGATGTCGAGCAGGCGCTTCAGCAGCACCGGATCGTTCCAGGCCGGGCGCACGATCGGCGTCGCGGTGCCGGCCTGCAAGGCCTGGAGCTGGGCGAGCACGGCCGGCGGCTCGTTCGGGGAATGCTCGGTGTCGACCAGGATCCAGTCGAAGCCGCTATAGCCGATGATCTCGGCGACGATCGGGCTGCACAGGCTGCTCCACAGCCCGATCTGGAGCTCGCCGCGGGCGAGAGCGGCCTTGAAGGCGTTACGGGGCAGGTCCATGGCGCTCCCTCCGAGCATGTTTTTGATGTTGCGCGAATTCTCTTCGTTCAGCCGAGTTCGGCCGAACGGAAAGCGCGCTAGACGAACTGCACGGAGACGCTACCGAGCGGCCCGAAATCGGCGTGCAATGTATCGCCCTTAGCGGCCCAGACCGGCCGTGTGAAGGAGCCAGACAGCATCAGGTCGCCCGGCTGCAGGGTGATGTCGAAGGGCGCGAGCTTGTTGGCGAGCCAGGCGATCGCCATGGCGGGGTGGCCGAGCACGCCGGCGGCGAGGCCGGTCTCCTCGATCTCCGAGTTGCGATAGAAGATCGCGCCGACCCAGCGCAGGTCTACGTCTTCAGGCCGCACCGGCCGGCCGCCCAGCACGATGCCGGCCGCGGCGCCATTGTCGGCGACCGTGTCGAAGATCTTGCGCGGCTCGGTGACGCGCGCATCGATGATCTCGATCGAGGGCACGACATATTCGGTCGCCCGGAGCACGTCGATCAGCCCGATGCCCGGCCCCTTCAGCGGCTCCTTCAGGATGAAGGTCAGCTCCGGCTCGACACGCGGCACGCAGAAATCATCGAACTTCACCTTGGCGCCGTCATTCAGCAGGAGATCGTCGAAGAGATAGCCATAATCGGGCTCGTCGATCTTCGAGGAAGCCTGCATCGCCTTGGAGGTCAGGCCGATCTTGAGGC
>JAEXUU010000804.1 GCA_023452965.1 Pseudomonadota bacterium
GATCGAAGCCGCCGCCGGGCTTGGCGCCGACGAGGCACTCGGTCTTCTCCGGCGCGGCAGTCGCGCCTGAAATACCGATAGCGCCGAACAGCAAAGCGGCAAAAAAAATTCGCATATCTTCCTCCCAAATCCACGCGGGCAGCAGACATTATTCGCCGCTCATGCGCGTCGTTATATTGAAGCAGGCTTTTGACTTGAGACCGCACAAGTCGTGCGTCAGGTAATTCTATCCGTGAGCGCTCATATCACTTCCTCCCGTGCCGATTTTTGCTATGCTTCCTATGCGTGGCGTTTGCTCATAGGACGGGCAGCTGTCATCAAGCTGTCACGGGAGTCTTGGCCTCAGGCATGCGCATCCTGCTGATCGAAGATACCAGCGACGTCGGCGAGGCGATCGTGGCGCGCTTCGTGCGCGGCGGCCATGCCGTCGACTGGGAGGTCGACGGGCAGGCGGCGGCCGAGATTCTCGACTTCACCCGCTATGATCTCGTCATCCTCGACATCATGCTGCCCGGTCTCGACGGCTTCAGCATCCTGCGCCGCCTGCGGGGCAAGCAGTCTCGGACTCCGGTCCTGGTCCTGACCGCGCGCTCGGAGGTCGAGGACCGGGTCAGCGCCCTCGACCTCGGCGCCGACGACTATCTGGTCAAGCCCTTCGATTTCCGCGAGCTGGAAGCACGGGCGCGGGTGCTGCTGCGCCGCCGCGAGGGCAATGCGACCAATGTCCTGGCCTGCGGCGACATCGTCATCGACCGCAATCTCCGCGCGGTCCGCATCGGCAATCGCGAGGTCGGCCTGAAGCGCCGGGAATTGACCCTGCTGGAGATCCTGGCCGCGCGCCCCGGAAAGGTCTTCAGCAAGGACGAACTGCTCGATCAGCTCTTCGGCTTCGACGAGGCGCCCGGCCCCAATGCGATCGAGCTCTATGTCGGGCGGCTCAGGCGCAAGCTCGAAGGCGCGCGCGCCGAGATCCGGACGATCCGGGGGCTAGGCTACCAGCTGGTGCCACATGAAGACGCGTGACCCCTCTCTTTTCACGCGGCTCGCGGTCACCATCGCCCTGGTTCTGGCCGTCGGAGCGGCAGGACTGACCTCGCTCGCCTGGTATTCCGCCCGCACGGCGGCCGACGAGGCCTATGACCGGCTGCTGGTCGGCGCCGTCCTGCAGATCGCCGAGGCGCTCACCGTCCAGAATGGCGAAGTCACGGTCGACCTGCCGATTTCCGCCTTCGAGATGCTCGCGCTCTCCGACCGCGACCGCATCTTCTACCGGCTCACCGGCCCGAAGGGCGAGTTGCTGACGGGCTACCCGGACCTCCCCGTGCCTGCATCCGGCGGCGAGCGTCGCGACCGGCCGGTCGTCTCCGACGGCGTGTTCCGCGACGTGCCGGTGCGGATCGCCTCTGTCGGACGCTCCTTCGCCGGCGCCGATGTCCAGGGCTGGGCCCAGGTCGTCGTCGCCCAGACCCGCGAGGCCCGCTTCTCGCTCGCCCGCGACCTGACGCTGAACGCGACCGGCCTCGTCCTGATCATGAGTGGCATCGCCTTTGGCGGCGTGATCTTCGCGCTCCGCTACTCGTTGAAGCCCCTGACCCGGATCGAGACGGCGCTGACCCAGCGCGACCCACATGACCTGACCCCGCTCTCGCTCGAGACACCGCGCGAAATCCGCGCCCTCGTCGGCTCGATCAACCATTTCATGAGCCGGCTCGGCGAGCGCATGGAGCTGATGCAGCGTTTCATCGCCGATGCCGCCCACCAGATCCGCACGCCACTCACCGCCCTCTCCGGGCAGGTCGATCTCCTCGCCCATGAAGCCGACGCCGTCCGCCAGCGCCGCCACCTCGACCGCGTCCAGGCCCGGCCCAAGCAGCTCGGCCGCCTCGCTAACCAGCTCCTCAGCCATGCGATGGTCGTCCACCGCAAGGAATCCGTGCCCTTCGAGCGCATCGACCTCGCCAAGGTCGCACGGCTCGCCTTGCGCAACACCCTTCCGGTTTCGCTGAACCCCGACATCGTCACCTCCTTCGAGGCTCCGCCGGGGCCGCTTCTCATCCATGGCGACCGGGTCAGCCTGCGCGAGGCGATCTCCAACATCCTCGACAACGCCGTCCAGCACGGCGCCGTCGCACGCCTCGGCATCGTGCTGAGCCGCCAAGGCACCTCAGCCCGGCTGGAAGTTCACGATGACGGCCCCGGCATCCCGCGCAGCCAGTGGTCGCTCGTCACCCAGCGCTTCGCCAAGGACCCGTCCGGGCGTCGCAGCGGCGGGCTCGGGCTCGCTATCGCCTCCGAGGTCGCCGCGACCCATCAGGGCCAGCTGAGCTTCTTGGAGCGTGACGAGAAGGGCTTCATCGTCGCCCTGAGCTTCCCCCTGGCCGATCCGGAGGAGGATCCGTGATGCCCGCGAAGCCTGCTCTTCTTGCCACGCTACTGGCTGCGGTCCTGGCTCTTGCCGCGGCGCCCGCCCCGGCCCGTGCCCAGGAAACGAGCCATTTCCCGGCGCGCGCCAACGAGGTCGACACCCTCACCATCCACGCCGCGGCCGACATCGCCGCCATGAAGCCGCTGATCGAGGGTTTTCAGGAGCGCCATCCGAACTGGGGCGTGCGCTATGTCGAATACGTCACCAACGACCTCGTCGTCGCCGCGACCAGGGCCTGCGAGACGGGGAAGGTCCTTGGCGACGTGCTGCTGTCCTCGGCGGTCGACCATCTCGTCAAGCTCGCCAATGACGGCTGCGCCCGGGCGCTTCGCTCGGATGCCGGGCGCGCTTTGCCGCATTGGGCGAACTGGCGCGACGAGGTCTTCGGCTTCACCTTCGAGCCCGCCGTCATCGCCTATAACTACGACGCCGTGCCGCCCGGGGACGTGCCACGCACGCGCGTCGAGCTCGCCGAGCTGCTGCGCTCCAAGGAGGATTTCTATCGCGGGCGGATCGGCACCTATGATCCGCGGCGCTCCGGCATCGGCTATCTGCTGACCATCTCGGATGCCCGCCAGACCAGCGCCTATGGCCGCCTGATCGAAAGCTTCGGCCGGGCCCGGGCCGTCGTGCATTGCTGCACCAGCGACCTGCTCGACGAACTGGAGCGCGGGCGCCTCCTGATCGGCTACAACCTGCTTGGCTCCTATGCCTATGCAAGGATCAAGGCCGGGGCGCGGCTTCGCATCGTGCTGCCGCGCGACTACACGGTGGTGCTGAGCCGCGGCGCGATGATACCGGCGCTCGCACATCGCCCCGCGCTCGCCAGCGCCTTCGTCGAATTCATCCTCTCGAACGAGGGGCAGCGCATCAGCCGTGAGCGCGCGTTCTTCTTCTCGATCGACGGCGCCTCGCCTGCAGACGTCGATGGCCCTTCCTCGATCATCAGCGCCGGGCTGTTCAGGCCAATCACCATCGGTCCGTCTCTGCTCGCCGTCTATGACGAGGCCCGCCGCACCCGCTTCCTCGCGGAATGGACGCGCTCGGTCGTCACCGTGCCCGCCCGAGACTGAAGGCTCTCGTCTTCACTCCGCGGCTGACTTCTGGGCGTAACCGAGTTTCTGGTTGAGTTCTTCGAGGAGCTTTTCGGCGGCGTCGGCGATGACGGTTCCGGGCGGGAAGATCGCGCTGGCGCCGGCCTGGAGCAGGGTCTCGAAGTCCTGCGGCGGGATCACGCCGCCGACCACGATCATGATGTCGGGTCGGCCGGCCTTGGCCAGCGCCGCCTTCAGCTCCGGCACCAGGGTCAGGTGGCCGGCGGCGAGCGAGGAGACGCCGATGATGTGGACGTCGTTCTCGACGCCCTGGCGCGCCGCCTCGTCCGGGGTGGCGAAGAGCGGGCCGATATCGACATCGAAGCCGAGATCGGCGAAGGCCGAGGCGATCACCTTCTGGCCGCGATCATGCCCGTCCTGGCCCATCTTGGCGACGAGGATGCGCGGGCGGCGTCCGTCGGCCTCCTCGAAGGCCTCGGTCATCGCCTGCACCCGTGCGACCGCAGGGTTCATCGTGCCGACCTCCCGCTTGTAGACCCCCGAGATCGCCTTGATCTCGGCCCGGTGGCGCCCGAAGACCGTCTCCAGCGCCATCGAGATCTCGCCGACCGTCGCCTTGGCCCGCGCCGCCTTGACGGCGAGGTCGAGCAGGTTGGCCTCGCCCGCCGCGCCCTCGGTCAGCGCGGCGAGCGCCGCCTGGACCTGCGCCTCGTTGCGCTCGGCCCTGAGCCGCCGGAGCTTGTCGAGCTGTTGGGCCCGGACCGCGGCATTGTCGACCTTGAGCACCTCGATCGCCGCCTCGTTGTCGGGCTTGAAGCAGTTGACCCCGATGATCGCCTGCTGGCCGCCATCGATCCGCGCCTGCGTCTTGGCGGCGGCCTCCTCGATCCGCAGCTTCGGGATGCCGGCCTCGATCGCCTTGGCCATGCCGCCGAGCGCCTCGACTTCCTGGATATGGGCCCAGGCCTTGGCGGCGAGTTCGGCGGTCAATCGCTCGACATAATAGGAGCCGCCCCAGGGATCGATGATCCGGGTCGTGCCGCTCTCCTGCTGCAGCAGGATCTGGGTGTTGCGGGCGATGCGGGCCGAAAAATCGGTCGGCAGCGCCAGCGCCTCGTCGAGGGCATTGGTGTGCAGCGACTGGGTGTGCCCCTGCGTCGCCGCCATCGCCTCGATCATCGTGCGCGGCACGTTGTTGAAGACGTCCTGCGCCGTCAGCGACCAGCCGGAGGTCTGGCAATGGGTGCGCAAGGGCAGCGACTTCTCGTTCTGCGCCCCGAAATCCTTGACCAGCTTCGCCCAGATCAGCCTTGCAGCCCTGAGCTTGGCGACCTCCATGAAGAAGTTCATGCCGATCGCCCAGAAGAAGGAGAGGCGCGGCGCGAAGACGTCGACGGAAAGCCCGGCGCGCTGGCCGGCGCGGATATACTCGACGCCGTCGGCCAGCGTGTAGCCGAGCTCGAGGTCCTGCGTCGCCCCGGCCTCCTGCATGTGGTAGCCGGAGATCGAGATCGAGTTGAACTTCGGCATGTTGGCCGAGGTGTAGGCGAAGATGTCGCCGATGATCCGCATCGAGGGGCCGGGCGGATAGATATAGGTGTTGCGGACCATGAACTCCTTGAGGATGTCGTTCTGGATCGTCCCCGAGAGTTTTGCCGCCGGCACGCCCTGTTCTTC
>JAEXUU010000116.1 GCA_023452965.1 Pseudomonadota bacterium
CTTCAGGTAGACGGCGACGGCGGTGAGCGCCAGAACGATCGCCGCGGGCCAGCGCGACGAGGGAGCCGGCTCAGTCGCCGGCCCTCGGTAGATATCGTGCGCCGCGGGAAGCTGGGACGCCTCGGACCTGAAGGATCTGACCTCGATCGTCATGCCGACACCCGGTCGTGCCAGGTGTTGAGATGCTCGGTCGCCCGCGGCATCCTGGCTGGGGTGGGAGACATGGCGGGAGTCTGGAGCGGCTGCGGCGTCGGCCCCACCTGGTTCAGTGCGGGCCCGAGAATCTCGCTTCGCGGGCCGAAGCCGGCGAGCTTGCCGCTCTGCACGACGCCGACGAGATCGACTGCCGTCAGGGCGCTCGGCCGATGTGCGACGATGACCACGATGCCGCCACGCCCCTTGATCGTCTCGATCGCCGTCTTCAGAGCGGCCTCGCCCTCGCCGTCGAGATTGGAGTTGGGCTCGTCCATGATGACCAGGAACGGGTTGCCATAGAGCGCCCGTGCCAGGCCGATGCGCTGGCGCTGGCCGGCCGAGAGCGAGGCGCCCTGGGGGCCGAGCTGGGTCTTGTAGCCTTCGGGCAGGCGCAGGATCATCTCATGGATGCCGGCGGCCGTTGCGGCCGCGACGATGTCGAAGGCGTCGGCATGCGGATCGAGGCGCGAGATGTTCTCCTCCACCGTGGCGTCGAGCAGGCTCACCTCCTGCGGCAGATAACCCATCGAGCGTCCGAGCGTGTTCTCCGGCCATTGGCCGAGTTCGGCACCGTCGAGCCGGACCGAACCGCGCAGCACCGGCCAGATCCCGGTCAGGGCCCGAACCAGGGTAGTCTTGCCGCCGCCGCTCGGACCGATGATGCCGAGCGCCTTGCCGGCGGCCAGCTCGAAACTGACATCGCTCAGCAGGATCTGACCGTTCCCTGGCGCGGCCACGGAGATCTTCTCGAGCTTGAGAGAACGGGATGGTGTCGGCAGCGCCATCGGCTCGCTCGCTTGGCTGAGGGCCACCACGGTCTCGCGCAGGCGCTGGAAAGCCCCGCGCGCCGAGACGAAGGGCTTCCAGTTGGCGATCGCCTGGTCGACCGGGGCAAGGGCGCGCGAGGAGGCGACCGAGGCTGCGATGATCGCGCCCGCGGAGAGCTCGCCCTTGATCGTCAGATAGGCGCCCAGCCCCAGCGTCGCCGATTGCAGGACCATGCGCAGCACGCGAGACACCGCGCCGAAGGTGCCGCCGAAATCGTTCGACTTCGTCTGCAGCACGAGATGCTCGCGATTGGCCTGATTGAAGCGCTCGGCCGCGCGATCGGCGAAGCCCATCGCCTTGAGAACTTCGGCATTGCGGGCATTGCTGTCGGCGATGGTGTTGCGGGAGATTGCGGCCTGGCGCGTCGTGCCGTTGATCTGGCGCGTCGCGACCTCGCTCAGCACCGTCAGCAGGGCGAGCACGAAGGCTCCGCCGAATGTCAGGGCGCCGAGCCAGGGATGCAGGAAGTAGACGAAGGCGAGATAGAGCGGGATCCAGGGCAGGTCGAACAGGGCGCCGGGGCCCTGGCTGCCAAGGAAGCCGCGCACCGTATCGACGTCGCGGCCGCGCTCCAGCGCCTCGGCACTGGAGAAGCCGAAGCGGGGCATGTCGATGGCGACGCGATGCGCGATCGGCGCGATGTTGTGGTCGAGCCTTGCTCCGAGCCGGACCAGCACCTGCGAGCGGATGACGTCGAAGGCGCCCTGGAAGAGATAGAGCCCGATCGCGAGGATCGAGAGCGCCGCCAGGGTCTGCACGCTGCCGCTGGTCAGCGCCCGGTCGTAGACCTGCAACATGTAGAGCGAGCCGGTCAGGGCCAGGATGTTGATGATGCCGGAGACCAGGAACAGGAAGAGGAAGGCGTTGCGGAACCCTTCCGTCAGCTTCGCGACATCGCGCTTGCGGGCACTTGCGAGGCCTTTGGACATTGCCATGGCGGCAGACCGTGAGTTCGAATTTCATGAGGAAACGCGGTGGAGGCAGGCGGGGCTTGCCCCCGCCTGCACTGGCTGCCTGGCGCTCAGAGCGAGAAGTTGCCGGCGTTCAGGTTGTGGCTGCCCTTCAACTCGATGCGGAACTCTTCGTCGCTGTTCGCATCGACGCTGCCGCTGACGATCGTGTAGTCGCCGTCCTGGCGGGTCTCGTAGGTCACGGCGAGCTGAGCCGCGCCGGTGAGCGGGCCGTTCACCAGAGTGAAGCTCTGGTTGCCGCCCTGCCCCGTATTGGCGTCGATGCCGCTGAGATCGAGCCGATCGCCCGGTTCGAAATCGAGGATCGTGTCGCCGTCGGCCGCCGCGGTGCTGAGGAAGCGGAAGGTGTCGTTGCCCGCGCCGCCCTCCATCACGTTCACGGCGCTGCTCGCCGTGATCGTGTCGTCACCCGCCCCGGTCGCGACGTTCTCGATGCCCCAGAGCACGTCGCTGCCGCTTTGCGTGCTGTAGGCGCTACCGCGTCCGAGCAGGCCGTTGCCGAGATCGACGGTCAGGTTCGCGGTGATCGCGGACAGGTCGAGCGTATCGTTGCCGGCGCCACCGCCGATATCGTCGCCGAAATAGGTGTCGTTGCCATCGCCCTGCTCGCCGACGATCACGTCGTCGCCGGCACCGGCCACCACCGTGTCGTCGCCGGCGCCGGCCATGATCCAGTCATTGCCGGCCTCGCCGAAGATCCGGTCGTTGCCGGCCTCGCCATGGAGGAAGTCGGCGCCGGCGCCACCGAAGACCTGGTCGTCGCCGGCGCCGGCGAAGACCACGTCCCTGCCAGCCCCGGCATCGACGAAGTCGGCGCCTTCGGCCGCGGAGATCGCATCGTCGCCGGCCTCGCCGATCAGCACGTCATCCCCCGCGAAGCCGACGATGTTGTCGTCGCCCGCCGTGCCGACCAGAACGTCGGTCTGCGGCGTGCCGGTCCGCGGTCCGCCGGGCTGCGGCTGCGCGCCGTCGTCATCGTCGCGGCCGCAGGCATCGCCGTCATCGTCGTCGTGACCACCGTGATGATCATCGTCGTCATGCTGACCGGAGCCGAACTGCGGCATGCCGTGACCGCCCGCCGTCAAGCAGATGCTGTGCGACTGGCTCGTCATCGTGGTCACGCCGTTCGCGTCGGTCGTGATCTCGTAGTCCTCCGGCGCGGTGCCGGCCGGCAGCTCGATCACGTCCTGCGGACGCAGGGTGCCGACGATCGTGTCGTTGCCGCCGTTCGAGCGGAACACGATGCGATGGGCCGAGGCCAGGCCGGAGATGTCGACCGTGTCGTCGCCGGCGCTGCCGTCGATCGTGATGGTGCTGAAGTTCAGGCTGGTGCCGGTGAAGTCGCCGACGACCTGGATCTGGTCGCCGCCGCTCGTGCCGCCCCCCGCACCGCCCGGGCTGGTGACCTGGAGGGTGTTGATCCGGATCTCCTCGATATTGTCGAGTTCCGCGATCACGGCACCGTTGCGGGCGATGACGATCTCGGTGTTGGCGCCCAGCGCGAGCCCGGCGATGGCCGAGACCGCGGCAGAGCGGGAATAGACCACGAAAGTCTCTGCGCCGGCCGCGCCGTTGAGCACATAGGTGTCGGTCCCCGCCCCGCCATCGACGAAGTCGCGTCCACCGGTCGAGCCGAGTTGCGTGATCGTGTCGTCGCCGGCGCCGGCGTCGACATAGTCGTCCCCGGCCCCGCCATTGATGCTGTCCGCGCCGCCAAGCCCGAAGATCGCTTGCGAACCGGCGGTACCGTTGGCGCCGTTGAGATTGACGTTGTTGCCGGCACTGCCGTTGACGACCGCATAGTTCACATTGTTGAAGCGCAGGGTTTCGACGCCGGTGACGCTGTCGACGCCCTCGGCGCCGGTATTGTCGGTGACCGTGATCGTCGTGCCATTGCTGGTCAGCGAGAAGTTGCGGATCGCTCCGGCATAGACGGCCGTGTCGGTGCCGGCACCACCGTCGAGCGTATCGTTCCCCGCGCCGCCGTTCAGCGTATCGCTGCCGCCGGCACCGTTGAGGATATCGTTGCCGCCATTGCCGTTGAGCGTGTCGTTGGCGCCGAGGCCAATGAACCCGCTGGTACCATTGGCGATGTCATCCCCGGCCGTGCCGTTGAACGTGTTTGCCACGAGTGGGATGGCGTCCCAGCTGTCGCCGACGACTCCCGTCGGGACCGAGGTCAGCGTCTCGCTGTGACCGGCGCCGTCGGTGAAGGTGACGACGACGCGGATCAGCCCGCCGACCTGGCCGCCGGTCCCGAGAACGCCGTCGGTCGGCGTGAAGCTCGGCCCGGTGGCGTTGGCCAGGATGTTGCTCCAGCTCGTGCCGTTATCGGTCGAGACCTGCCACCGGTAGCTGAAGGTCCCAAGGCCATCCGCGTCCTGGATTGCGCTGGTGTCGACCGTGAGGACCTGTCCCTCCGTCGGCGTCTGATCGCTGATCAGCGGCAGGCCCGTCGCGACGTTGTTCGGCGGCGGAGCGAGGTCCTCGATATCGAACTCGCCATCCGCGAAACGCAGGCGCTCGATGTTGAACAACCTGTCGATACCGTCCGAGAGGCGGTTGCGGCCCGTTACGGGGTCGATCGCGTCGGACTGGGTGACGTGTTCGACCGTGACGCTGCCGTCGGCATTGCGCACGAAGGCGTAGTTCTCGCGCACGTCCCAGTAGACCGCCGTGTCGACGTCGCCATCTTCCTCGCCGTCGAGGATCTCGCGCACGATGTGCAGCTGATCCGGCACGATGGCCCGGCTGAGCATCAGCTCCGGCAGGGTCTTGCCGTTCCAGGTCGCGACGGCCGCGCCCGTGACGACCTGGTCGAGGCTGTCGACGGTGGCGAGCTGGTTGCCTTCATCGTCACGGATGCTAATGCGGACGTTCAGCCATTGATCGCCGTCGATGATGTCGTTGCCGGCCTTGCCCTCGATCAGGTCGCTGCCGCCGCCGCCGAGGATGATGTCCGAGGCGTCTACCGTGTCCATCACGATGGTTTCGGTTTTCCCGGCGACCGTGACCTGCCTGCGCTCGAGATGGGCGACCAGCGCATCCAGCCCATCGATCAGGTGCAGGTTCTTTTCGAGCAGCGCGTTGGAGTAGGAATCCAGCGGCGCGTCCGGATCGACTTCCGCCGCGTTGCCGTCGGCGTCGTAGGCGCCCATGACAACTTCGCGGCCGACCAGCTTGTCGTCGTACTTCCAGCCCGAAAGGCCTTCGACGAGGTCGAAGCGGTCGCGCAGAATGTTGTTCTGCTGGTTCTGGAAGATCGAGACCGTCATGTCGGAGTCGGCGGCCTGCTCATGGCCCTTGTGGATCGCCCAGTCGAAGCCGGCCATGCCGTTGTTGCGCTCGATCCCCTCGCCCTGGAACATGATGTCGTCGCCGGACTCGGCGTCGTAGTCGTTGTCGTTCCCGCGACCGTTCAGCACGTCGTGGCCGATGATCGAGGAATTGAAGAAGAGTTCCGAGTTCTCGCCGGCCAGCGTGTCGAAACTGTCGCCGCCCTCGATCCAGTCGTCGCCCTCGTTGCCCGCCAGGAAGCTGATGCCCGTGCCGCCGCGGATGAAGTCGTTGCCTTCGCCGCCTGAGACCGTCTTGGCCTCGGTCCCGCCATAGATGAAGTCGTTGCCACGGCCGCCGAAGATCAGGTCGAGGCCATTGCCGGGGGTAATGACGTCGTGCCCGTCATCGCCGTGGATCACGTCGGCCGCGCCGATATCGGTGCCGCTGTCGGTGATGATGT
>JAEXUU010000167.1 GCA_023452965.1 Pseudomonadota bacterium
TCACCGAACCCTCGCTGGTCCTGCTCGACGAGCCGCTCGCCAATCTCGACGTGCATCTGCGCGCCTCAATGGAGGAGGAGTTCTCGCGCTTCCACGAGCGCACCGGCACGACCATGGTCTACATCACCCATGATCAGGCCGAGGCGATGGCGCTGGCCGACCGGATCGCGGTGATGGACCGTGGCCGGCTGCTCCAGCTCGCCAGCCCATCGCTGCTCTATCGCGAGCCGGCGAACACGACGGTGGCGGGTTTCATCGGCGAGGGCATGGTGTTGCCGGCGCGCCTGCTTTCGAAGCCGGAAGCCGGCCATTGCAAGGTCGATGTGCTCGGCGTCGAGGCGGTGATGCGCTGCCGCTCCGACCAGGCTGCAAGCGCGCAAGCCAAGATCTGCCTGCGGGCCCGCGATTTTTCGATCGCTCAGGACGAAGGCGGCCTCGCCGCGCGTGTCGAGCGCCTCTCCTATCAGGGTGGCTATTTCCGGATGGAGGTGCGCCCGCTCGCGAGCGAGGAAACCGTGCTGCATCTCGACGCACCGGAGCCGGCGCTGGCGGCCCCCGGCGAGACGATCCGCCTCAGCATCAGGGATGGCTGGGTCATTCCGGAGGCGGATCTGGCGGCATGAAGATCAGGATTCACGGCGGCGTCGGCGAGAAGGGCCGCACCTGCATCGGCGTCGAACATGGCTCGACGCAGCTTCTGCTCGATGTCGGGGTCAATACCAGCGCGCCGCGCGGGCCGGGCTATTATCCTGCGATTTCGCCGGAGGAACTGGCCGCCACCGAGGCGATCATCGTCACCCATGCGCATGAGGACCATGTCGGCGCGCTCGGCTGGTGCCTCGCCAACGGGTTTTCCGGCCGGTTCCTGATGACGGCGGAAGCTGCCTCCGAGACCGATGCGACACTGCAGGCCTATGCCACGGCCGAGGAGCGGGCGCTCGCGCAGCAGGCGAAGATCGAGATCATCGAGGCCGGCAAGCCCTTCCGGCTCGGCGGAATCGCGATCGAGACCGGACGCAGTGGCCATGTCGTCGGCGGGGTCTGGTGCCATCTGACCGCAGATGGTCGCCGGCTCGGCTATTGCGGCGATGTCGTGCCGGCGAGCCCGGTCTTCGCAATGGACAGGATGCCGGCCTGCGACCTCCTCCTGCTCGACGCCTCCTATGGCGAGGACCGCGTGCCGGCCTGGGAGCGTGGTCTCGCCGTGACGCGCTGGCTCGAGGCACATCCCGGCGGCGCGGTGCTGCCGACGCCTCTTTCCGGCCGCTCCGTCGAGCTGATAGCGCTGATCGACAGCCCGATCGCGATCCATCCCTCGATGCAGGCGTCGCTGGCGCAGCAGATCGCCGCCGGCGCATGGCTCGCGCCGGGCATTGCCGACGAGTTGTCGCGCAAGCTCGCAGGCGCGCTGCTCTGGCGCGAGGGCGAGGCGCTGCCGAAGGCCGCGCTGCTCTGCCATGACGGAATGGGGCTCGCCGGCCCCTCGGCGGCTGCACTGGCGCAGGCGCAGGCGGAACGAAAGCCCGTGCTTCTGACCGGGCATGTGCCGAAGGGCAGCCCGGGCGATGCCATGCTGGCGGCGGGCAAGGCGCAATGGCTGCGCTTCCCGACCCATCCGACCCTGCCCGAGAATGCCGCGCTCGCCGCCGCCAATGGCGCGCCGGTGGTGCTGGCCCACTCCTGCGACGCCGCCACGGCGCGTGCGCTGGCCCGCACCATTCCGGGCCTCAACCCTGCGCCCAAGCCGGGCGACATCATCGAGATCTGAGGCTGAACCATGCGTATCCTGATCGCCAATGACGACGGCATCGACGCGCCGGGCATCGCCCTGCTGCGCCGGGCCGCTGCGCGCCTCTGGTCCGACATCTGGGTCGTGGCGCCAGAGCGCAAATGGACGGCGGCGAGCCACCATCTCTCCTTCGACCGCGATCTCGTGCTGACGCGGCGCGAGAACCAGGTCTACGCGCTCTCCGGCACGCCGGCCGATTGCGTCGTCGGCGCCATGACCGTGCTGTTCCGCGACGGCGGCCGGCCGGACCTCCTGCTCTCGGGCGTCAATCACGGCCGCAACACCGGCGAGGACGCGGCCTATTCCGGCACGCTCTCGATCGCCCGCGAGGCCTGTTTCTGGGGCGTGCCGGCGATCGGCCTGTCGCGGGTCAAGGAGGGCGGCCATGGCGACGAGGACGTCGCGGCGCTCGCGGCCCTGCTCGCCAGCCTCTGGGCACGGCGCGGGCAATGGGCGCGCGAGGGCGCCTGGCTCAGCGTCAACCTGCCGAAGACCTTGCCGGCCGAGATCGGTCTGGCGCGGATCGGCCGCGACAAGATCGCAGGCGCCGCCGATATCGTCGATGACGATCCCGCGCGCACGGTCTGGCGTATCAGGCGCGGCCGGCCGCAAAGCAGCCAGCCCGGCGACGAAAATTCACTGATCGACGCCGGCAAGATCGCGATCGTCCGGCATTGCTGGACGGACGGCGCGCCGCTCGACGCGGCCCTGGCACGGGATCTCAATGCGGAGCTCGGCCAGGGCTAGCTCCAGACGAAGTCAGCGGGGCGCTGCCGCCTTTGCGTCGACCGGCGCCTCGGCCGGCATGGGCTCCGGGGTCAGGTCGTCATCGTCGAGAATGCGCCAACCCGGCCCTTCCAGATCGCTGTACTGGCCCGTGCGCATGTTCCAGAAGAAGGCGGCGAGCCCGGTCAGGCCCAGCGCCAGGGCGAGCGGCATCAGCACGACCAGGATGTTCATGCGGAGCCCTCCCGAACGACGGCAGCCGGCTGGCGGCCGGCGCGCAAGGCGTTGAGCGGCACGACCAGCGACGAGCCCGACATCGCCACCGCAGCGACCAGCGGGGTGGCGAATCCGGCGATCGCGATCGGTACGGCCACGGCGTTGTAGAGCACCGCGAACCAGAGATTCTGCACCATCAGCCGGCGCGCCTTGCGCGCGATGCGCAGGCTCGCGGCGACCGGCGCCAGTTCCTCGCCGAGGAAGACGATATCGGCCGAGGCCTGCGCCAGCTGGGTCGCGCTGATCGGCGACATCGAGGCATGGGCCCTCGCCAGCGCCGGAGCGTCGTTCAGCCCGTCGCCGACCATCAGCGTCCTGCGGCCGGCGGCGGCGAGACGCTCGAGTTCGGCGATCTTCTCGTCCGGCCGCTGCCCGGCCTTGAACTCCGCGATTCCCAGGGCCTCGGCGAGCGGCGCCACGGCCTCGGCCCGGTCGCCGGAGAGGATGACGACGTCGAGGCCGAGCGTCCGCAATTCGCGGATGCTCGCCGCGGCGTCGGGCCGCAAATGCTGGTCGACGGCGAAGACTGCGCAACGCGTGCCATGGCGCCAGGCGATCAGCGAAGCGGCTGGGTAGGCAGTCGACACGGCCATGGCTTCGGCCTCGGCGCCGCAGAAGGCGATGCTGCCGAGGCGCATCTCGACATCGTCGACCGTGGCGCTGAGTCCGAGCCCGTGATGCTCGCGCACTGTCTCGAGCGGCCGCGGCTCTCCCGCCGCCATGGCGATCGGCCGGGCCAGCGGGTGGCGGCTCGCCGCGGCGAGCGCTCCGGCGGCGGCGAGCACGTCCGGCGCGATCGCCGCGAGATTGCTCAAACCGGGCTCCGGCAGGGTCAGCGTTCCCGTCTTGTCGAACACCACGGTGTCGACCTCGGCCAGGCGTTCCAACGCATCGCCCTGCTTCAGCATGACCTTGCGCTTGAACAACGCCGCCGCCGAGACGACCTGCACCGCCGGGATCGCCAGGCCGAGCGCGCAGGGGCAGGTGATGATCAGCACGGTGATCGCGATGATCAGCGCCTGGTGCCAGGCGAGGCCGATCAGCATCCAGCCCAGGAAGGTCGCGAGCGCGGTCGCGTGCACGACGGGGGCGTAGAGCCTCGCCGCGCGATCGGAGAGGCGGACATAGCGCGAGCGGCTCTCGACGGCCTGGGCCATCAGCCGGTCGATCTCGGAGAGCAGCGTCCCGGCTCCCGCAGCCTCGACCCGGATCGTCAGCGCGCCCGAGAGATTGAGCGTGCCGGCATGGACGCGCTCGCCGACGGCGACGGAGGCCGGCGCGGTCTCGCCGGTGACCAGGCTCTGGTCGAGCTCGGAGGCGCCGGCCTCGACCAGACCGTCGACGCTGACCCGCTCGCCCGGCCGCACCAGCACGAGATCGCCCGGCGCGATCGCGGCGATCGGCACGATGACGCTGGTGCCGTCGGCCGCCAGCCTCGTCGCGGTCTCCGCCTTGAGCGCCGCGAGATTGCCCGCGAGATCGCGGGTGCGCCGACGCATCAACTGGTCGAGATAGCGCCCGATCAGGAGGAAGAAGATCAGCATCACCACGCCGTCAAAATAGGCGTGCTCGCCATGGTTCAGCGTGACGATGACCGACATGCCCAGCGCCAGCACGATGCCGAGCATGATCGGCACGTCCATGTTGACGGCCCCGGCCCGCAGCGCCCGCAGCGCGCTCTCGAAGAAGGGCCGGCCGGCATAAGCCGCGGTCGGCAGCGCGATCAGCGCCGAGACCCAGTGGAAGAAGTCGCGGGTGACCGGATTGATGTCGTTGGCGTTGCCGGCCCAGCCCGAGCCCGACAGCAGCATGATGTTCATCGAGGCGAAGCCTGCGACGCCGAGATAGCGCAGCAGCCGCTTGTCCTCCTGCTGCGCCGCCTCGCGCTCCTGCGCCGGCAGGAACGGATAGGCCTTGAAGCCGAGCGCAGCGAGGCTGGCAACGATCGCTTCCGGCCGCAGCGCCCCTTCGCGCCATTCGACGGTGACGCGCTTGAGCGCGAGATTGACGCGCGCGTTCAGGATGCCGGTCTCGCGGGCGAGGCCACGCTCGATCGCATGCATGCAGCCGGCGCAGCGCATGCCGTCGACGGCGAGCTCCATACCGGCGACACCGCCGGTGCCATGCCGCACGAAGATCGAGAGATCCTGGCCGTCAGCCATGGCTCAATCCTTCAGCATCACGCGGCTGCGGGTGTCGAAGACGGCGGCGCCGTCCCGCTGGGCGCTGAGCACCAGCGTCCAGGCTCCGGCCGGCAGGTCTGAAAGCCGCGCCTGGTAGTGCCCCGGCGCGATCTCGGCG
>JAEXUU010000172.1 GCA_023452965.1 Pseudomonadota bacterium
CGCCGAGATCGAGCGAGGCCACGCCCGGCGGGGCGACGGTGGTGACAGTCATGCCTATCCCTGATGCAGCTGGTCTTGTTGGAAGGTTTAGTTCTGGAGGAAGGTTTCGAGCGTGAGGTCGCCGCCATCGGCGGCGCCGAGCAGGATACGGTGCAATGCGGTCGGCGAAGCCAACCGGTGCCGGGCGCAAGTCTGCCCCTCCCCGATCCGGATCGACAGCCCCCCCGCGTCGTTGACCGCGGCGAATCCGTTCTCGTCCGTGATGTCGTCACCGACAAATATGGGTTGGCGGCCGGCATAGGCCTGCTGTTGCATGAGCCAGGTAATGGCCCCGCCCTTGCTCGCCGTGGCCGGGACGAGCTCGGCCACCGCCTTGCCGCGCTGGAGGCGCATCGAAGGGCCGATCTCGGCCGCAAGCCGCTCCATCAGTTCCAACGCCTCGTCGGCCAGCGCGGGCGCCAGACGCCAATGCAGCGCGACCGACTGGCGCTTGTCCTCGACGATGATGCCGACATTCGCATTGGCGAAGCGCACCATAGCCCGCGTCGCGACGTGCAGCGCCTCGGACGGCGCCGCCAGCGGCGCTTCCTCGCCACCCAGGCGAATTTGCGCACCGTGCAAGCCGGCGGCGTCGAAGCGAAAAGGCGCTGTCATCGCGTCCAGAAACGCGACTGGCCGGCCTGACACCAGCGCGAGCGCGCCATCGAGGCGCTGGCGCAGCGCATCCAGCGCGCCCGGCACGCGGCGGTCGAGCCTGACATCCTCGGGCGAGGGCGCGATCTCGACCAAGGTTCCGTCGAAATCGAGAAACAATGCTATTGATGAGGTGCGCACCGCAGGCGGGGCGTGCGGCTCGGCGGCTTCGGGGCTCTGAGCTTGCGACATGGCGGCCTTGCTAGAGGACGAAACGGGCGAAAGGACGACCGTCCGTCGGCTCGCCACATTCGGGGTTCAGTTTCCCGCAGTCGCCACGATCCGGTCACGGCGACGACGCGATCCGGCCAAGAAGGCCGGCGTGCACACGAAACATTACGTCTGCCAGCGCGTTCTGTTCCCGCGCCATCGCGGCATTCGTCAACGAACAGTGAGGCATCATGCGTCTTGTGGTGGTTTCCAACCGCGTCACCATGCCAGAACGTGGCGAAAAAGTGGCAGCAGGAGGGCTGGCGGTAGCTCTCCGCTCGGCCCTCGAAAAGCATGGCGGCCTTTGGTTCGGTTGGAGCGGGACGACGAGCGCCGAGCCTTCGTCCCGCGTCGAACCCGTGCGTCTCGGCAATGTCTCGTACGCCGTCGTCGATCTCACCGAGGCCGAACGCCAGAGCTACTATCTCGGCTTCTCGAACCGCGCGCTGTGGCCGCTGATGCACTACCGGCTCGGCCTGACCGACTTCGACCGCTCGGACTATGCCGGCTATCTCGGCGTCAACCGCCGCTTCGCCAAGCTGCTGGTGCCGCAGCTCAAGCCCGACGACGTGATCTGGATCCACGACTACCACCTGATCCCGCTGGCCGCCGAGTTGCGCCGCCGCGGCGTGACCAACCGCATCGGCTATTTCCATCACATTCCCTGGCCTTCGGCGGAGGTCTTCGGCGCCCTGCCCTTCAGCGCCACCCTGATCAGCACGATGACGGCCTACGATCTCGTCGGCATGCAGACCCAGACCGATGCCGACAACCTGATCGGCGGGCTGGTGGCCCTGCGCGGCGCCCATCGCGATGGCGAACGGGTCAAGGCGGGTCCGCGCGAAACCGTGGTCCGGCCCTTCCCGATCGGCATCGACGTCGAATCCTTCCGCAAGCTCGCTGTCGCCTCGGTCCGCGCCGCGACCCAGCCGATCCGGGCGACCACCGGCCCGCTCGGCGGCCGCAAATTGGTGATCGGCGTCGACCGGCTCGACTATTCCAAGGGCATCGTCCAGCGGCTCGAGGCCTTCGGCCAGTTCCTGCGCAGCCATCCCGAGCATCGCGGCAATGTCGGCCTGCTGCAGATCGCACCGCCCTCGCGCAGTGACGTCCCGGAATATGCCGAGCTCGACCGGCAATCGGACGAGGTCGCCGGACGCCTCAACGCCGCCCTCGGTGAATTCGACTGGACGCCGATACGTGTGGTCAAGAAAGCCTATTCTCGCAGCGCTCTCGCTGGTTTCTACCGGCGTGCCCAGGTCGGGCTGGTGACGCCGATGCGCGACGGCATGAATCTCGTCGCCAAGGAGTATATCGCCGCGCAGAACCCCGAAGACCCCGGTGTGCTCGTGCTGTCGCGCTTCGCGGGTGCGGCGCATCAGATGGGAGAGGCGCTGATCGTCAATCCTTACGACACCCACGAGGTCGCAGAAGCGATCCGCACCGCGCTCGCCATGCCGCAATCCGAACGCGTGCGGCGCTTCGAGCGACTCTACGCCACAATCGCGGCGAGCGACATCGGCTGGTGGACCTCGCGCTATCTGGCCGCGCTGACCGGTGCCGAGGCCAGCGACAAGTTGGCGCCGCCCGAGCCGCCGCGGAAAGCCAGCGGAGCGACACGAAAGCCCGCGACGCGGCAGCGTGCGACAACCCGGCCAGCAGCGAAAAAGCCGGCCGCGAAGACCGCCATACAGCCGGCCCAGGTGGCAAATGACGCTGCTTTAGGCGAGAAGCGCGGCAGCTTCGGGCAAAGGGCCGGTTCCAAGCCCTTGCCGAATGCCGCATCACCTCGCTAGAAGCAGGCGCGGATCGGACCTCGCTTGCAACTCTGGCGCGACGATGTCAGGTCTGGAGCGACACTTCGGCCTGTTAGGCTGTGGAGGCGGGCGG
>JAEXUU010000224.1 GCA_023452965.1 Pseudomonadota bacterium
GTCGTCGCCTCGATGATCGGCGCCAAGGGGCTGGGCGAGACCGTGCTGCTCGGTCTGCAGCGCGCCGATCCCGGCCTCGGCTTCGTCGGCGGGCTCGGCATCGTGCTGCTCGCCGTGCTGCTCGACCGGCTCGCCCAGGCGATTTTTCGCGCACAGCGTTCGCCGCGCCGGCCCGGCGTGCCCTGATGCTGCTGACATTGGCCGTCAGGGAGCCGGTTGCGCGCGCCTCGGCGCTTCGGCAGCGTGCCGCCCGCAAGGACAGAGGGAGAGGCGCCATGTATGGCTTGATTGGACGAATGTTGGCCAAGCCCGGCGAGCGCGAGGCGCTGATCGGCCATATTTTGGGTAGCAGCGCTGCGATGCCCGGCTGCCTGAGCTATGTGGTCGCCCGCGATCCCGCCAATCCCGATGCGATCTGGGTCACCGAGGTCTGGGATCGCGAGGAGAGCCATGCCGCCTCGCTGCATCTGCCCGCCGTGCAGGCGGCGATCGCCAAGGCCCGCCCGCTGATCGCGGGTTTCGACAACCATACGGTGACTGAGCCTGTGGGCGGGTTCGGGTTGGCGCGAGGGTGAGGACGGCGCGGCTCTCGCCTAATCGTTCTTCAGCCTTTTCGGCCTAGGCTGGAGAAAAGCCGCGTTGCTCATGCGACGAGGCTCTTCGGAAACCGGAAGCGCCGATGGCCTGGAAAATCGACTTCGACTTCGTCTCCGCGCAACCGGATTTCGAGATCGACAAGGACAGCGCCGGAGAAGCGCCATGGGGATTTGGCTGGGGCTGGGGCGCGCACCATAGCCGCATTGGCCGCCCGGTCCCCACGAGCGCGACCCAGACCGACAGCAAGACGCTCGTCGATGTCTTCCCGCTGCCCGGGTTTGCCTGCGTCAGCGAGAGGTTTCGGGCGATCGTGGAGTCCTTCGAGCCGGGCGTCCATGAGTTCTTTCCGATCCAGCTCAAGTCGCGAAAGGGGGTTGCCTATGCCGAGCCCTATTTCCTCATCAATGTCCGCCAGCGCTTCGATTGCATCCTGATCAAGGGCATCGATTTCGAATGGCGCAGCATCTTGGCCGGCGGCCTGGAAGGGATGCCGTACCTGTCCTGGATGGGCAAAAAGCCGCCGCTGTCTGCCAGCCGGACGACGATCGCCGGCCGCCATCTCTGGCTGACCCGTTGGGTTCCGGCCAGTAGGCGGATCATGGTCTCCGATCAGCTCAGGGCCGCGCTGATCGAGGCGAAGATCCGGCGCCTGACCTTCAAGGAGCCATGGGCCCAGTATTTCGCCGAGGTCGACACGCCCTTCGATTACCGCGAGCAGGTGCCGGGCATTGTCGACTGGATCGAGGCCAACCGGCCGGCGATACTGTTCGAAGATCACCTCGACTGGGTGAAGGCCCACATGCCGCATTGGTTGGCGTGATAGCTTGCAGCCCCGGCGGGCTTTTGCTGCCCCATGCCGGTGCCTCTAAAGGCCGTGGCTTCCTGCGACGGATTCCGAGCTCCGTTTCGATGTGACGGCAGCGACGGGCCGGACATGGCCGGCGCGGCTTCCGCTGGCGGATTGCACGGGCTAAGAGCCTCGCAACGCAGCCGAACGGCGAGGGCGAGCCTGTCATGACCGATTCCGAAGTCCGCAAACTCACCATCGTGCCCTTCACAGGGGCGCTGCACGGCAAGGTGACGCCGCCGGGCTCGAAGTCGATCACCAACCGGGCGCTGCTGGTCGCGGCGCTGGCCAAGGGCACCAGCCGGCTGTCGGGCGCGCTGAAGAGCGACGACACGCTCTATATGGCGCAGGCGCTGCGGGCGATGGGCGTCACCGTCGAGGAGCCGGACGCGACCAGCTTCGTCGTCACCGGCGATGGCCGGCTGCGCGCGCCGACGGCACCGCTCTTCCTCGGCAATGCCGGCACCGCGACGCGTTTCCTCACCGCCGCGGCGGCGCTGGTCGAGGGGCAGGTCGTGGTCGATGGCGACGAGCACATGCGCAAGCGGCCGATCGCGCCGCTGGTCACGGCGCTGCGCACGCTCGGCGTCGCGGTCGAGGCGCCGAGCGGCTGCCCGCCGGTGACGATCGCGGGGCAGGGCGGTTTCGTCGGCGGCCGGGTCGAGGTCGATGGCGGACTTTCCAGCCAATATGTCTCGGCGCTGCTGATGGCTGGCGCCTGCGCGCGTGGGCCGGTGGAGGTTGCGCTGACCGGCAAGGAGATCGGGGCTCGCGGCTATGTCGACCTGACCCTGGCGACGATGGCAGCCTTCGGCGCCAAGGTTTCGCAGCCGGATGCGGCGACCTGGCGGATCGAGCCGACCGGCTACCGCGCCGCCGACTACCTAATCGAGCCAGACGCCTCGGCCGCGACCTATCTCTGGGCGGCGGAAGTGCTGACCGGCGGCGCCATCGACCTCGGCGTGCCGGCCGCCGCCTTCACCCAGCCCGACGCCAAGGCGCATGCGCTGATCGCCGCCTTCCCGAACCTGCCTGCCGAGATCGACGGCTCGCAGATGCAGGACGCAGTGCCGACGCTCGCCGTGCTCGCCGCCTTCAACAGGACGCCGGTGCGCTTCACCGGCATCGCCAATCTGCGTGTCAAGGAATGCGACCGGGTCTCGGCGCTGTCGCAGGGCCTGTCACGGATCCGGCCGGGCCTCGGGGTGGAAGAGGGCGACGATCTTCTCGTCGCTTCCGATCCGTCGCTCGCCGGGCAGACCTTGCCGGCGGAGATCGACACCTTCGCCGATCACCGCATTGCGATGAGCTTCGCGCTGGCCGGGCTGAAGATCGGCGGCATCACCATCCTCGATCCGGCCTGCGTGGCGAAGACCTATCCGGATTACTGGCGGGCGCTCGCCGCGCGCGGCGTGCGCTTCGAGGGCGAGGCGCCCTGAGGCGCGAAACCCATGCAGTCCGGGGTTTGAAACCGGGTCGAGGTCGTAGCCAGGCGAGGCGGTTTGAGCAGCTGGTGTGGGCCGATTTCGGTTGGCGGGATGATGCTTCGGCAATGTCGCGCGCTTGCCAGCCGGGCGGGATGACGGCAATCTCCGCCCAGCAATACCTTAAGCGGGCCTATGCCGAAGCGTTCTCTCTTCGGGCAACAGGACATGGGAAGCCCAGAATCATGATCATCGACGATAGGAATGCCGATGCCGGCAAGCTGCACGCGGCCGCCTTGCGCGAGCCTCGGATCGGCGGGCTCGACCGCCGGTCGTTTCTGGCCGGCTCGGCCGCCGGTCTCGGCG
>JAEXUU010000347.1 GCA_023452965.1 Pseudomonadota bacterium
ATTCCCGCGATGACATCCACAGTCCTCCTCCTGAGGAGCCGCGCCAGCGGCGTCTCGAAGGATGCTCCAGAGCGCACTGGAACATCCTTCGAGACGCGATCAGCGATCGCTCCTCAGGATGAGGGCTTTGGTTCCCGTCAGTCTGTTTGGCTGGCGATCCTGTCCATCGGCTTGCTGCTTGCTGCCGTCCCCGCAACAGCCCAGGAGATCAAACCGGGCAGCGCCTTCCTCTCGCTGGAGATGCGCCGGCAGCAATCCGACGAGGCGCGCAATCCCGGCTTCCTCTGGGTCGAGCAGGGCGAGGAGCTGTTCAGCCGGCGCAGCGGCGAGATACCGGCCTGCATCGCCTGCCATGCCGATCCGGAGCGGAGCCTGAAAGGCGCCGCGACCCGCTATCCGCAGGTCGATGCCGGCAGCGGCAAACTGCTCAATCTTGAAGGACGTATCGAGCAGTGCCGGACGCAGCGCCAGAAGCAGGCGGCCTTTGGCTATGAGAGTCCCGAACTGCTCGGCCTCACCGCCTATGTCGCCTCGCTCTCGCGCGGCCAGCCTATGAGCGTGACGACCGATGGCGCGGCGAAGTCCTATCTCGAAGCCGGCCGGGCCTTCTACGAGCTCCGGCAGGGCCAGCTCAACCTGTCCTGCCGACAGTGCCATGACGATCTCGTCGGCGAAAAGCTGCGCGGCGATACGATCAGCCACGGCATCGGTACCGGCTATCCCGCCTACCGCCTCGAATGGAACGGCGTCGGCTCGCTGCACCGGCGCCTGCGCGCCTGTTCGCTCGGCGTCAGGGCGACGCAATTCGACTATGGCGCGCCGGAATATCTCGCGCTGGAGCTCTATCTCGCCGCACGCGCCAAGGGCCTGCCATTGGAGAGCCCGGGACTGCGGCGCTGACCGGCCGGATCTGGCTTGGCCCGGCGGACCGAAGCCGTCACGATGCCGGCACATTCCTGTCGGAGATGCGGCGGATGCTACGCCTGCCTGCCTTGCTCGCCATGCTGTTCTGCGCCGCCGCTGCGCTCGCGCAGCCAGCCGCCGAAACGCAGGCTCCGGTCGCCGCGGCAAGCCCAGCCGCCACGAATGCGGCCGCGACCAATGCAGCAGCTCCCCCCGCGGCCGCGAATCCCACCCCCTTCGTCCTGAAGGACACCGAGGTCAGGACGATCCGCGCCAAGGCGCTGCAGCGCGACTACGAGATTTATGTCAGCCTGCCGCCATCCTACCATTCCTCGCCCCGGCGGCGCTTCCCGGTGCTGTTCGTCAGCGATGGCGACTATTCCTTCCCGCTGGTCCGCAGCATTGCGCAGCGCGTCGGCAACCGCGCCCAGGGGCTGGAGGAGTTCATCCTCGTCGGACTTTCCTATGCCGTCGGCGATACCAGGCAGTTCAGCCGGCGGCGCGACTACACGCCGACGCCGAACGGCGAGAAGACGAGGGACGAGTCCGGCCGCCCGCCGGTCTTCGGCGAGGCGGAGGAGTATCGCCGCTTCCTCGCCGACGAGCTGATGCCCTTCGTCGCCGCGACCTATCGCACCGACACCAATCGCAGCATCTATGCCGGCCACTCCTATGGCGGGCTGTTCGGTGTCCACATCCTTTTGACCGAGCCGAAGATGTTCTCGCACTACATCCTCGGCAGCCCCTCGCTCTGGTTCGACCAGAAGGTGATGTTCGCCCGCGAGAAGGCCTATGCCGACGCCAACAAGGACCTGAAGGCGAATGTGCTGATGGCGATCGCCTCCTACGAGACGATCAACAAGGCCTCGAACGACCCGCGCTTCAGCCGCAACCTCGACATGATCGCCGACATGCAGGAATTCGAGAAGGCGCTGCGCTCGCGCGACTATCCCGGCCTGTCGCTGACCAGCGAGATCATTCCAGGCGAGGATCACCTCACCGTCTTCCCGGCGATCATCACGCGCGGCCTGATGTGGGCCCTGCCGGCGAGGCGGGACTGAGGATTACTGCGCAGTGTGTGCCGTCATCCCGGACAAGCCGCGAAGCGGCGCCGTTCCGGGATCCATGGTCGAGCGGAGTGCCCTGTGACGGATTCCGGCGCTCCGCTTCGCTCCAGCCGGAATGACGGAGGCCGGGACGGACAGATCAGTCCTTCTTGCCCTTGCCGGCTTTCTCTTCCGCATCCTTGCCCTTGGGCTTCTCCCGGTTGCGGTAGCTCGCATTGCCGAGGCCGGTGCCGATGGTCAGCACGGCCCAGTTCTCGACATCCTGCATGAACGGCATGTCGCTGAGGCCCTGCACCACCGCGTCGTTGTGCATCACCACCACAGTCTCGTGCTCGCCGATCTCCGGCGCCATCTCGCGAATGCTCTCGACCAGGTTGAAGCGGCTGCTCGACCAGTTGCCCGGCAGGTTCTGCGCGCCACGGTCGATCGCACCATCGGCCTCGATCCAGCCGGGGCAGCCGACGCCGATGAACGGCGCGACGCGCAGGCCCTCCTTCTCAGCCTGCCTGATCTGCTCGCGCAGCATCTTGCCGAGCTTCTTCACCGCCTCCTCGCGGCTCGGTTCCTCGTCGGCATGGCGCCAGAGCTCGGATTTCCAGACCCGCGCCTTGGCGAGGTCGGGCGCCTTGTCCTGGCGCAGCTCGACGATTCCGGCCCGGATGTTCGAGCCGCCGATGTCGACCGCGGCCAGACTGTCATAGGCCTCGAAGATCCATTTCGGCGCGAGATGCGCGCTGCCGACCAGACCGGCCTCATCGGGATGGTGGCGGACCGGCACCAGCTCGATCGCATGCCCTGCCGATTGCAGGATGATCCCGGCCCGGGGGAGGGCGAGTGCGCCGACACGGCGCGGGCGAAAGCCGCCGCCAACGACGATGCGCTCGACCGGAGCCCACGCCTTCTGCCGGAGGAAACGGCGGATCACGAAGGACAGCGACTGGGCGAAGCGCTCGACCGCGGAGAGCACCAGCGCGGCCTCGCGGGCCTCGCCATTGGTGATCAGCTCGTCGAGCTCGGACTTGCTCGGGGCCGCGTCGGTGTCGCCGAGCGGGTCCTCGCCGTTCTCGGCGAGATGGCCCCGCAATTCGGCGAGATGGTCCATGAAGGCGCCCCGGCTCGCCTTGTCGCCGATGAAGCCGTCGCCATCGCGGATTTCGAGATTGTAGCTGGTGACGGTGACCGAGGGCAGTTCCTCTGCGCCATGTCCGCCCTTCGTGCCCGCGTTCACCGCCGTCGCAACCGCCATCGCTCGCTCCCCCTGCCGTACCGGAGGAAACGAATGGTGCCGCCCCAGGTTCCCCCTGCGACCGATGGCCCATGCCTGGCGCATGCCGCCCCTGCGCCAGTAATGGGTTCGCGAGCCGCCCTTTTCGTTGACCTCTTCCCTCGCTTTCCCCTCCATAAGACTCGCTTGGGGACGCGGCCTTCGGGACCGCTCGGAGGGGTGAAGCATGTTCGAATTTCTCGGCCGCGCCATCGTGATCGGCGTCGGCGCCACCGCCATTCTCGATCTCTGGGCCCTGCTGCTCAACCGGACGCTCGGCATCCCGCTCGCGAATTGGGCGATGGTCGGGCGCTGGTTCGCCCATCTGCCGCGCGGGCGCTTCATGCATGACCCGATCTCGGCCTCCGAGCCGGTGTCCGGCGAGCTCGGCATCGGCTGGATCATGCACTACGTGGTCGGCATCCTCTTCGCCGCCGTGCTGCTGCTGATCTGGGGGCTCGGCTGGGCCAAGGCACCGACCCTCGTGCCGGCGCTGATCGTCGGCGTCGTCACCGTCGGCTGCGGCTGGTTCATCCT
>JAEXUU010000371.1 GCA_023452965.1 Pseudomonadota bacterium
CGCGCGGAATTGGGCCTGAGCGGCTGAGGCGTGCGCCAGTCTCGGGCGAAGCGAAGCGCAGACCCGAGAACCTCATGACCAGAAGGTGCCATTCAGAGCCTCTTTCGGCCTGAGATGCTCGGATCAAGTCCGAGCATGAGGCGCCTTGCTCACAACGTCGCTTCGCCGCGCAGCACTGGTACACAGCCGCCGCCCACGGTCGCGCGGATTTCTCCGTCGACCCGCCGTGCAGCGACATGCAGCAGGCTCGGCCGCCCCATCTCGACACCTTGGGTGATCTCGAAGGCGACCGCCTCCTCGCTTCCCAGCGACAGCGTCAGCGCCGCCAGCGTTGCGCTGGCGCTGCCGGTTGCCGGATCTTCCCAGGTTCCGGCCAGCGGCGCGAACATCCGGGCGCGGGCATTGTCGCCGTCCCAGGCATAGAAGAACAGCGACAGGCGCCCCTCCAGCACCGGATTGGCCTGTGCGAGCCTACGGTAGGCGTTGACGTCCGGCGCCGCGCGGGCGAGCGCTTCCGACTTGATCTCGACCAGCACGAACTTGACGCCGACCGAGGCCTGCTGCGGCTGGTGGCGGCCGACGACGATATCCTCCGGGGCGAGCCCGACGCAGGCTGCGATCGCATCGACAGGCAACGTCAGGCCGAGCGAGAGCGGCTGCGGCGCGGCGATTGTCGCCCCGGTCACCCGGCCCTCGCCATCGCGCGTCACCTTGACCTCGACGAGTCCCGCCATTTCCTCGAACAGCAGCAGGCCGTCGCGATCGCGGCCATGGGCGGCGAGCACGCAGGCCGTGCCGACATTGGGATGGCCTGCAAAGGGCATCTCGGCAGTGCGGTGGAAGATGCGGACACGGGCGGTGTTCGCCGGGTCGCTCGGCGGCAGGACGAAGGTCGTCTCGCTATAGTTCATCTCGGCCGCCAGCGCCTGCATCTCGGCGTCCGACATGCCGCGCGCATCGGTGAAGACCGCGAGCTGGTTGCCGCCAAAGCGACGGTCGGTGAAGACGTCGACGGTCTCGTAGGGATAGGTCGGCATGGCGGTTCTCCGGCAGCGCGATCAGGCTGCCGGGAGAGTGCCATTGGCGGCCCTGCGCGGGAAATCAGGATTCGGAATGCAACCGATCAGCCCGCGCACGCCGGATGTCAGAAGCCAATCAGGCCCACCAACGCTCGCCGATCGCGAAACGCCCGGCCGCCTGCTCGATCACCTCGCCGAGCGAGAACAGCGTCTCCTCGTCGAAAGGCCGGCCGATCAGCTGCAGCCCGAGCGGCAGGCCCTGGCTGTCGAGGCCGGCCGGCACGGCGATGCCGGGCAGGCCCGCCATGTTCACCGTCACCGTGAAGATGTCGTTGAGATACATCTCGACCGGGTCGGCGGAACCCTTTTCGCCGATACCGAAGGCGGCCGACGGCGTCGCCGGCGTCAGCACCGCATCGATGCCTGAGGCATAGGCCTCCTCGAAGTCGCGCTTGATCAGCGTGCGGACCTTCTGGGCGCGCAGGTAATAGGCGTCGTAATAGCCCGAGGACAGCACATAGGTGCCGATCATGATGCGGCGCTTGACCTCGGCACCGAATCCGGCGGCGCGGGTCTTCTCGTACATCTCGACGATATCGCGGCCGGGCTCGCGCAGGCCGTAGCGCACGCCGTCGTAGCGGGCGAGATTGGACGAGGCCTCGGCCGGCGCGACGATGTAGTAGGCCGGCAGCGCGTATTTGGTGTGCGGCCGCGAGATCTCGACGATCTCGGCTCCGGCGGCCTTCAGCCAGGCGATGCCCTGCTGCCAGAGCGCCTCGATCTCCGGCGAGATGCCGTCGATGCGGTACTCCCTGGGAATGCCGATCTTCATGCCCTTGACCGAGCGACCGACGGAGGCCTCGTAGTCCGGCACCGGCTGGTCGACCGAGGTCGTGTCCTTCGGGTCATGCCCAGCCATCGAGCGCAGCATCACGGCGCAGTCGCGCACCGTCTTGCCGATCGGGCCTGCCTGGTCGAGCGAGGAGGCGAAGGCGACGACGCCCCAGCGCGAGCAGCGGCCATAGGTCGGCTTGATGCCGACCGTGCCGGTGAAGGCGGCCGGCTGCCGGATCGAGCCGCCGGTATCGGTCGCGGTCGCGGCGAGGCAAAGATGTGCGGCGACGGCCGCGGCAGAACCGCCCGACGAGCCGCCGGGAACGAGGTGGTTGCCCTCGACGCTGCCGGCCGCACCAGCGCCGACATTCGAGCCTTCCCGCCGCCAGGGATTCACCACCGGACCGAAGGCCGAGGTCTCGTTCGACGAGCCCATGGCGAATTCGGCATTGTTGAGCTTGCCGAGCATCACGGCGCCATCGCGCCAGAGCTGGCTCGAGACGGTCGATTCATAGGCCGGCACGAAATTGCCGAGGATCTTCGAGCAGGCGGTGGTGCGCACGCCTTCAGTCGCGAACAGGTCCTTGATGCCGAGCGGAAGGCCTTCGAGCAGCCCGGCCTCGCCTTTCGCCAGCCGCGCATCGGAGGCAGCCGCCTGCTTCAGCGCGTGCTCCGGCGTTTCCAGCACATAGGCGTTGAGTGCCCGCGCCTGCTCGACGGCGGCGACATGCGCCTTGGCGAGCTCGGTGGCGGAAAAGCTCTTGGCCTTCAGCCCGTCGCGGGCTTCGGTCAGGGTCAGGCGGGTGAGATCGGTCACGATGGAAAATCCGAAAAACTGGGCTGTCGGGCGCTTGGTCAGTACGGGCGCAAGGGCTGGTCCGCCTCGCAAGGCTCGCCGCGATGGCGAGCGCGCGCCTTACTCGATGACCTTCGGCACCATGAAATAGTCGTCCTCGGAGGCCGGGGCGTTGGCGACGATCGTCTTGGCGATCTCGCCATCGGTGACGACGTCCTGCCGCTTCTTCATCGCCATCGGCGTGACAGAGGTCATCGGCTCGACACCCGCGACATCGACCTCGTTGAGCTGCTCGACGAAGCCGAGGATGGCGTTGAGTTCGCCTTGCAGCTTCGCGACATCAGCGTCCTCGACGGCGATGCGCGAGAGATGCGCGACGCGTTTGACGGTGGCGGCGTCGACCGACATGGGCGGGCTCCTGAACTTCGCAGCGCTGGCGAACATGAAGTGTGGTCACGGGCTATACGGCCCGCGAGGCCGGCCCGCAACACGCCTCAAGCCAAGCGCGGGATCCCCTCTCCTGCAAGGAGAGGGGTAGGGGTGAGGTGTTCGAACTGGAAACGTTGGCTTGAACCCGAGCGCGCGGTCAGCGCTCACGGAACTGGTCACAGGGCCGACACCTCACCCTGCCCTCTCCTTGCAGGAGAGGGTTCCCCGCGCTCATCGAGGATGCGGCGTGGCTTTCAGACGGCCACCGCCTTGCCCTTCTGCGGCACCAGCACCTCGATGCCGCTGCCCGCCATCGCCGAGACGAAGGCCGAAGCGTTCTGATCGATGATCGGGAAAGTGCCGTAATGGCAGGGAATCGCCAGCTTCGGCTTGACGAAGCGCGTCATCGCAAGCGCTGCGGCCTTGCCGCCCATGGTGAAACGGTCGCCGACCGGGCAGATGCAGATCTCGACGCCGTGCATCTCGGAAATCAGCGCCATGTCCGAGAAGATATCGGTATCGCCCATGTGCCAGAGCGTCTTCTCACCGGCCGCCTTGATGATGGCGCCGTTCGGGCTGCCGACGGGTACGACGACACCGGCCGCGCCCATGCCGGCCGAATGGTCGGCACGGACGAGGCTGACCGAGAAGGCGCCGAGATCGATGGTGCCGCCGGTGTTCATCGGCTCGAACTTCTTCAGGCCCTTGGACGCCAGGTGCATGCAAAGGTCGTAATTGCTGATCACCGTGGCATCGTTCGCCTCGGCGATGCTGAGCGCATCGCCGACATGGTCGCCATGGCCATGGGTGATCACGATGTGGCTGACGCCCTTGGCCGCCGCTGCCGCATCGCCCTCGAAGGACGGATTGCCGGTGAAGAACGGGTCGATCAAGATCGAGGTGCTTGGCAAATCGACGCGAAAGGCCGAGTGGCCGAACCAGGTGAGCTGCATGTCGGTCTCCACGAAAGTCTGGATGGCGGGTATAGCGGCTGCCGCCCACTCAATCGAGA